>JAIOHN010000858.1 GCA_019912985.1 Anaerolineae bacterium
CTTAGGTACTGATTGGTTTCGCATCATGTACTAACTCCTCAATTCCTGTAATTTTCTGATCAATCGGAAAATCACAGCACAAACAGGATAATGAGCGCGACCACCAGACAGTAAATAGCGACGGCTTCCGTAAACACGATACCGAGGATCATGTTGGTCTGAACAATACCGGAGGCATCAGGATTGCGCCCCATGGCTTGCAGCGCACCCTGCACCAGCAGACCAATGCCAACACCCGGACCCAAAGCGCCTACCATCGCCAGACCAGCGCCAACTGCTTTCAAACCTTGCTCGAGTGAACCTTCAATCATTGTGCTTCTCCTCTTTGCTCTTAGATATTCAGCAGGAGCGAATTTCCCGCCAGTTACAGGCAGATCGTCTGCCTCAAGTACAAGGACTGGTTTGTCTAACTTTAGTGCTGCCCTTCAGCAGCGTGTTCATGCTCTTCATCACCGTGATGAGCTTCCATCGCCTGCACTGCGAATACCAGTGTCAGCACCGCAAACACCAACGCCTGCACGGTACCGATAATGATCTCCAGCAGATACATGACCATGGGGATGAAAAACGCAACCAGGAACGTGAGCGCGATCAGCGCCACGCCGCCAGCGAACAGGTTACCGAAAAGACGGAAGGCCAGACTGACGATCTTACCAATTTCGGAAATGATCTCGATCAAACCGACCAGGAAATCAACCGCTCCCATAGGCTTCTTGCCCAGATTACCAAGAGCAGTGATGTTGATGAACTTCTCAAAATATGCGGGACCCAAAGCCCACACACCGTAAATCTGCACGGCGACAATCGCCATGATCGCCAGCATGAATGTCAGACTCAAATCAGTCGACATACCACGGATAAATGGCGTGATGTGGAACAGGAAGGGGAATGCGCCCGATTCAAGCTCCTCCGCACTAAAAGCGAGGGCTGCTGTCGGGAACTGAACCTGCGTCTGTGCGACATTCACCTGCTGCTGAAGATCTTCTTCCTGGTTTCTCAGATCAGCCAGCACTGCTTCAGTATCAACTTCTTCTGATGCGGTCGCAGTGACTGCGGTCTCATCATGAGATGCTTCACTTTCAGCATCCGCAGCCTCTTCCAGCTGCGTAATCTGGAAGCGAACATCCTCAAGCTGACGTTCCAGGTCAGGCAGCGCCTGGGCATATTGCAGCCGGATTTCCTGGCGCTCCACTTCATGGGCGGTCGTTGTGACCCGCTCGGTTGCTTCGTCCAGTTCTGTCTGCTGTTCTTCGCTCAGGTCAGCTTCTGGCAGTTCAGCCTGGAGGTTGGAGAGAACCAGCTCTGCATCTTGCGCCTGCACCTCTGCATCCGCGATCTGCGCCTCAATTTCCTCAGCGCTTTCCGCCGGATACCGGGTCCATTCCTTTGCCGCAAAGAATTCGTGGCAGGCTTCTTCGTTCTCAGGGGTTTGGCGCTCGCCAGAGCTTAACGGACGATCGACATACAACAGGTAGGAACCATCCACAGCACCTTCCTGAAGCGGATAACCGATGGTGTTAATGTGAGAGCAGTGCGCGGTACCCACCGTCTCCACACCTGGCAGCAGTTTCAGCCAGTTACCGGCCAGCAGCAGCAGGAAAATCGTCGCGACCAGCGGCCACAAAAGTGGCGCGGTCCGCAGATGTTTTCCGCCGATGCCCTTCATGAAGTTGTAGAAAATATCGCCCAGGAACCATTCCACCCAGGATTGAAAACGCCCAGGTATTTCTTTCGTCCAGCCACGTGACGCACGCCACGCAAAGAACACAAAGATTAGTACCCACAGGTCAGCCAGAAGCGTACCGATAAACGTATTGGTAAGATCAATACCAAACAGCCCACCGGGTACGACCACTTCCCCAGGAACCTCAATTAACGGCAGTGCAACGGCGATGCCCGCGTTGGGCATCACGATGAAAGGCAGCAAGACACAGCCGATGATTCCCAAGAAAAGCATTACAATAAAGGTGAGGCATCCTCGTTGCCGCACACTCATGTCCGCCTCCTTCGAAAGAGAAAACAGTGTGTTACGATTTTGATCAAGAAGCTAAACCTCCTCTGATTTAGTCGATTCTTCAGGCCGCTCCTGCGGCGGTTGGCGTTCGAGACGGTTGATTGCCCCCAACGCAATACGCAACATGAGATATAAACTGAAAGGAACGCTCAAGATGAGCAGGCCAAATGTAAATGGCCCCCGCTGCCCAAAATGGGCGTCAAGCCACAACCCAGCAAACAGCGCAACGAAAACAATAATAAGCGTCGCACATCCAGCCTGGGCTGCGATAGCAGCCAGACCAAGATTTTTTATTCGCGACGGTTTGGACACGATGATTAGCGCATTCTATCACAAACGAATTGTGATTGCCACATTACAGCAAGAACAGTGACTTCGCACCTTCCACGGCCCAGTTGAAAATCACCTGAGCGCCAAACGTCCCCAGGATAATAACAGCCACTGAAGCAATGCCCATAACCCAGGCGGAGGATGTCGACACCGGGATCGGCTTGTCCTCATCCTCGCTGCGGTCAACATACATTACTTTGATGACCACCAGGTAGTAGTACAGCGCTACAATCGAGTTTAGAACGCCGACAATCGCCAGCCAGGTAAGGTTTGCTTCCACTGCCGCATTGAACAGGAAGAACTTGCCAAAGAACCCTGCCGCCGGGGGAATACCCGCCAGGGAGAGCAGCGCCACCGTCAGCATCAGTGCCAGCCAGGGGCTGCGCCGGTTCAGCCCGGCAAAGTCAGCGATCGTCTCGCTGCCGGTTGCCTCACTAAACAGAATGACGACTGCAAAAGCAAGCAAATTCGTGAACGTGTACATGAACAGATAGAAGCTGACCGCTGCGACACCCTGCTCCTGTGAGCTGATCGCTGCCACGCCGATCAGGATGTAACCCGCCTGTGCAATCGACGAATAGGCCAGCAGGCGCTTGATATTGCGCTGCGCCAGGGCGATGACATTGCCCAGGGTCATGGATACCGTCGCCAGCACTGCCATCAGGCCCACCCAAAAGTTCTGAATGACCTGATCGCCAAGCACCAGTTCGATCGGGAACACCGCGATAAAGAAGCGCAGCAGCAGCGCAAAACTCGCCGCTTTACTGGCGACACTCAGATAAGCCGTGACTGGAGTCGGCGCGCCTTCATACACATCTGGCGTCCAGAAGTGGAAGGGAACCGCGCTGATCTTGAAGCCAAAGCCCACGATGATTAACACCATCGCCCCCAATACCGGGATCGGCTGCGAAGCAAACGCGCTCGTGCTCAGATACTCCGCGAGAACATACAGGTTGGTCTGTCCGGTGAAGCCGTACAGCAGGCTAAGGCCATAGAGCATCAGCGCCGAGGCGAACGAGCCGAACAGAAAATATTTCATACCACCTTCGGCAGAACGGCTGTCATCACGCCGGAAAGCCGTCAGCACATACAGTGGGATCGTCATCGTTTCCAGCGCCAGGAAGACCATAATCAGGTCAGCCGCGCCGCTGAGCAGACATGCGCCCAACGTGGAGATAATCAGAATCAGGTAGAATTCACCTTTACGGCCCACGCTCGTGGCATCTACGGCCATCAACGATGTGATACCGCCAGCCAGCAGCACCATCACCTTAAAGATCTGTGACAGCACATCATGCCGAACCATGCCGCCCCAGTAAAGCATGTCCTGGGCGGTGACACCACTTCCTGTCGGTGGCCCCCAGATCAACGGAGTCGCAGCCAACAGAATCAAGCCAATACCAGTGACATAAGCGATGTTACGGCGCTGACTCTCTGGCAGGTAAACCTCCAGGAACAGCACCACGATCGCCATGATCGTCAGGCCGATTTCCGGCGCAATTGAGGGCAAACTGGTGAGAAAATCAAACTCGGTCAAGGTTTATGCCCCTCCCAATAATGCTATGATAGGCCGGATGCCCGACTCGATCATCGGTGCCATGATCGCTGGATAGACACCCACGATAATCAGCGGTGCGCCCAGCAGGATCAGGATAATCCGGTCAGTGATCGCAATATCACCAACCTCCGGGAACCGGGCCGCGTTAAACTCGCCAAAGAACACCTGCCCTGTCACACGCAGCACATACGCCGCCGTCACGACAATACCAAGCGCGGCGATAATGACAATCACAGCGTAGTAGTTGGTAAGCTCAAAACTGCCTATTTGCAGCGTGATATTCGGCGCAGCATTCCACATGCCGACAAAGATCGGATATTCTGCAATAAAGCCACTTAAGCCCGGCATACCCATACTGGCAAGGCCGCCCAGGATAAAAGCGAAGCCGACCCACGGCATCTTCTTGATGAAACCGCCCAGGCTGGGGATGTCGCGCGTATGCGCCCGGTCATACACCATGCCCACACAACCGAAGAACAGTGCGGTCATTGCGCCATGGCTGAACATTTGCAGCCCTGCGCCGGTCATACCGATGATATTCATCGTCGCCCAGCCCATGCTCACCAGTCCCATGTGACTGACCGATGAGAAGCCAATGACATATTTGAAGTCGCGCTGACGGAAGGCGATAAACGCCCCGTACACCACGTTAATAAGCGTCAAAAAGACAATCCATGGCAGATGCGTTTCCGCGCCTCCTGGCATCAACTGGACGCCAGCGCGCAGTGCCGCATATGCGCCGACCTTCATCAGCACACCCGCATGGATCATGGACACCGCCGTTGGCGCAGCCACGTGTCCATCCGGGCTCCAGTTGTGGAAGGGGAACACACCAGCCAGCACACCAAAGCCGATGAACACCAGCGGGAACCACAGCTTGGCAAAGGTCATGCCATCAATTCCGGCGTAACTCAGTGCATCAAATGCGCCCCCATCCGCTGCGACTGTCAGGGTGACCAGATCAAACGAAAATGTCGATTCGTCTTCGGGGATAATACCATCGGCTTTCGCGGTGGCGAACACCTCCGCGCCTTCATTCTGGAAGAATTGATCGGCAGTAATCACCATCGCGATCACACCAACGAGTGCGATCACCGAACCAATCAGGATGTACAACGTCAGCTTCATCGCTGCGTATTCTCGCAGCTTCACCCAACCCCACGTCGCGATGAGTAAATACATAGGGAAGATGGCAAGTTCGTAGAAGAAGAACAGCACAAACATATCGACAGACACAAAAACGCCGTAGACACCCGCGACCAGCAGCATAAAGAAAGCCATAAATTCGCGCGTGCGGTCTTCGATACGCCATGAGATCAGCACACCAGCCACCGTGACCATTCCAGTCAGCAGCACCATCGGCGCGCTCAGGCCATCCACACCCAGGTGGTAGCCAATGCCGAGCGCCGGAACCCACTCGTAGCGTTCCTCGAAAGCCAGCCCTTGCTCGAAAAGCGCGGCCCCTTGCAAATCACCGCCACCCGCTTCGATTTGCGCGGTCTGCTGCTCGGTCAACGCTGTTACCTGCGCGTTATAGCCGAAATACACTGCCGCTGACAGCGCCAGCACGGCTGCTGCCGCCGCGATAGCGACACCGCGAATCAGGTCGCGTTTCTCCCCATCCATGAACAGGATAACCACACCTGCTATGATGGGGATAAAAATAATGAGGCTTAAAACAGGAAACGTAAATCCCTCAATGAGCATACCTTATCCCCCTAGCATCCGGGTGACCGAGTCGTTGATGATCGGCAATATCCAGTTGGGGAACACACCCGTAATCAGCATCAACACCATCAGCGGCGCAATCGCAATCGCTTCGCGCAGCTCAATTTCCAGATGCGTATCCCGCCACTTTAAATTGAACGGGCCAAGCAGCACCGCCCGGATGCCCTTCAGAATATAAGACCCCGTGAACAACAGGCCGATCATTGCGATCAGCGTCAGAACCGTGAACACTGGCCATGTCCCGCGCACCACCAGGAACTCGCTGACGAAGCCGTTGAGTCCCGGCAGCCCAAGGCTAGCCATGCTGGTAAAGATGAAAATGCCGCCGTAAACAGGCGCTTTCACCCAGAAACCGCCGTACTGCGTCATATCACGTGTGTGTGTCTTGTGATAAATCCCACCAGCGAGCAAGAACATCGCGGCGCTGCTCAGGCCGTGATTAAACATTTGCAGGACCGCACCGTTCGTCGCCAGGATCGCGTCCTGCATCATGGTCGTTGAGCCGGTGAGAAACATCTCGCCATATACATAAGCGGTGACCGCCAGCCCCAGCACCACAAAACCCATATGGTTGACCGAACTATACGCCACCAGTCGCTTGATGTCATTCTGACCGAGCGCCGCCAATGCGCCCAATACCACCCCGAGCATCGCCAGGAAGGCGAAGATACCCGCCGCGTTGGTCTCAAACGCGCCCAGGATATTCACTGGCGCGACCCACACATCCGGGAACAGCGGGATCACCAACCGCAAGAAACCATAAGCACCGAGCTTGAGCATCGCGCCTGCCAGCAGCATCGAGCCAGCGGTAGGTGCTTCACCATGCGCGTCCGGCAGCCAAGTGTGGAACGGCCACACCGGGACCTTGATCGCAAAGGCCAGGAAGAAAGCGACAAACGCCAGCCCCTTCACTGTCTGGATATCAATCCCCAGGAACACATTGCCGACCGTCTCCGCCAATCGCGGCCAGGTCTGCGTCAGCACGACCATATCGAAACTCGGCGCGCCAAGCACAGCCGATACCGACCAGCCGACGAGCTGAGTCGCCAGCAGGAAGCCAAGCGAGCCACCGAGCGAGTAAATCATGAATTTGGTCGAGGCATACTGCCGGTTGGGGCCACCCCATTGATTAATGAGGAAGTACATCGGCACCAGACTGAGTTCCCAGAAGAGGAAGAAAATCATCAGGTCCATCGCCACGAACACGCCCATCAAACCTGTTTCAAAGAACAGGATGAGCGCCAGGTGAACATTGACCCGGTCTTCGATCTCCCAACTCACGAGCACTGCCAGCGGGGTCAGCAAGCCGGTCAGCAGCACCAGCGTGGCGCTGATACCGTCAATACCGATATGCCATGACGCGCCCAGCAGATCAAACCACTTCACGTTCACTTCCATGGCGTAGGTCATGCCATCCGCCGGAGTGGGGCTGTTCATGTAGCTGACAAACACCGCTGCCGAGACCCCACCGACGATCACGGCCAGCAGCAGCGCCACCCACCGCGCAATCACTTTCTGCGGCGGCAGCAGTAACATAATCACCGCTGCCAGGGCCGGAGCCACCACCAGAAATGAAAGCGGATCAATAATTCCGAGAATAGGTTCCATAGATTACTCCGTCTCCTCGCTGCTTATGGAGCCGCTTGCAGCAGGCCGGTCGAAACAGCGAAGACGATACCGATTAAGATCGCCGCCAGAGCGATGAGCAGCATGTACTGCTGCACGCGCCCGGTTTGAACACGGCGGAACCAACGCCCAAAAGCGCCAATCGCCGTTGGAATGCCATCCCCGACACCATCAATCAGCCACAGGTTGAGCACCTTGAAGAGATCGCCGATCCAGGTAAAGATGCGCGCGATCGCATAAAGGATGCCGTCGATGATGCCGCGATCAATCCAATCACCAATCAAACGAGCAATCGTCTGGGACGGTTGGATAAAGATCACCTGATAGAGTTCGTCGATGTAGTATTTGTTCTTCAGCGTGGTATACAGCGGGTCGCCCAGCCACTTGACCAGCGGGTCTACCTCACCAGCCGCCAGCGGCTTGCGCCAGTAGACCAGATAACCGGCATACACACCACCCAGCGCCACCAGCAGGGAAGTCAGGAACGGAATCCACAGGCTGAAGGGCGGTCCCTCCACATGATAGGCGGGTACGTTGGCAAAGGCCGCTGTCGCATCGTTCAGTGGCAGCGTTTCAATCACAAAATGATGGAATGGATTATTTTGCGGCGAGAAGATCGCGCCCAGAATGGGGAAATCGGTTGGCACACCGACGAAACCCGCTGTCAGGGCAAAGAACGCCAGGATAATCAGCGGCAGTGTCATAGTCGCGCTGACCACACCCTGCCCCAGGCTGGCATGTTTGGCTTCTTCTGTACGTGGCTCACCCCAGAAAGTCAGGCCGAGCTGCCGCATGGTGTAGAACGCGGTCAGGAAAGCCGCCACCGCCAGCACCAGGAACACCACCAGATGCATGAGCGAGCCATACTCGGTGAACACCAGCCAACCATCCGCCAGAATTTCGTCTTTGGACCAGAAACCGGCAGTAATCAACGGGAAACCGGACAGCGAGAGGCCGCCGATCAGGAATGTCCAGAAGGTGACGGGCATCGTCTTGCGCAGGCCGCCCATGTTCATCATGTCCTGCGGGTCGAAATGCGGAACATGCGGCTGTGCCGGATGCTCACCCGGTTCTTCAACGTGTGCGGTGACTTCCGCTGGCACCATCTCACCTGCTTCATCACCAATCGCCGCCGCCTGTGGCTCAGGCTCATGCTCATCCGCATGACCGTGGGCGTGTGCATGTTCGTGAACATGATGCTCGCCGTGTTCCATGCCGTGAATGACTGAACCAGCCGCCATAAACAACAACGCCTTAAAGAAGGCGTGTGTAATGAGGTGGAAAGCAGCAGCGATATAAGCGCCAATCCCGAGCGCCGCCATCATAAAGCCGAGCTGAGAAATCGTTGAATAAGCCAGCACACGCTTGACGTCATTCTGTGCCACCGCGATCGTCGCGGCGAACAGGGCCGTCACCGAACCGACGACTGCCATGAGCATCAGCGGCGTATTGAACACACCATGATGGACATCAGCACCAGCCGCCAGCAGCGGGAACATGCGAATGATGGCATAAATACCGGCGGAAACCATCGCCGCCGCGTGGATCATCGCGCTGACCGGTGTCGGGCCTTCCATCGCGTCCGGCAGCCAGACATGCAGCGGAAACTGCGCTGATTTACCAATCGTGCCGATGATCAGGAAGACGCCAATCAGCGCGGCTGCGCTGCCGCCGAAGAGGATCGCCGGCGTGGTTGCCAGCATTTCCAGCACTTCAGGATTGTAGAGAATCTCGCGGAAACTCAGCGTCCCGGTCATCGAATACAGGTAGGCAATACCCAGCAGCATAATGACATCGGCCACGCGGGTAGTCGTGAAGGCTTTGATTGCCGCTTTGTAGGCGCTTTCTTTCTCGAACCAGAAACCGATGAGCAGATACGAACACAAGCCCATGATTTCCCAACCGACGAACAGCAGCAGCAGGTTATCCGCCACCACCAGCGTCAGCATCGCACCCGCAAACAGCGAGATAAAGGCGAAGAAACGCGACTGGCGTGGGTCGTGCGCCATGTAGCCAATCGAGTAGATGAAGATACACAGCACCGCGATCGGCACCATAATCAACATGATAGTGGTCAGCGGGTCAACCAGCACACCAATCCGGAAGGCTGTGCTGCCTGTCGCCATCCACTCAATGTTGCTAAAAAATACTTCTTCGCCAAAATGATGCTGAAAATTGGCGACATTACTGACCACAGCCAGGCTGATGAGAAAAGCCGCCACCACCCCGCTCATGCCGAGGATGATGCTGGCGACACGGCTCCAGTCAGTGACGACGAATACACGCATCCCCTCGTAATCCGGGTGATGCCCGCCGTATTCAGGACTGGTGGCCGGGATTAGCTTGCTGCGATTGGTGAGCAGCACGATCAGTGCAAACGCCAGCAGCGGCCCGACCGGGATCAGCCAGGGCAGGATATTAGGATCGGTCAAATTAATTTCCATAACGTCCGGTTCCTCTACGCTACCACTTCAGCATGTTAACGTCTTCGACGATAACCGACCGCCGGTTGCGGTAGACTGAGATCACGATCGCCAGGCCCACAGCCGCTTCAGCCGCAGCGACCACATAGATAAAGGCGGCGAAAGCCTGTCCGCTCATATTTAAGGGAGTCATATAACGCCAGAAGGCCACCAGATTGATATTCACCGCGTTGAGCATCAGCTCGACGCCCATCAATACTGCGACCGCGTTCCGGCGCGATAACACGCCATAAACACCGATACAGAACAATGCCGCCGCAACGAGCAAGAACATCCATAATGGGATCATCGTCGTATGCTCCTCTATTCATCCCGCGCGATGACGATAGCGCCAATCATGGCCGCTGTCAGCAGCAGCGAGGCCACCTCAAACGGCAGCACATACTGGTTGCCATCCACAAGCGCCACACCCAGGTCAGTGGTTGAGGCCACAACCTCCGAGACTTGCTGGCTGGCAAAGGCGCTGTTGGCTCCCCACACGGGCAGGAGAACACCCGCCACCAGCAGGATAAACAGTCCCGCGCCCACCAGTGCGCTCAACCACCACTGTTCATTGACGATATTGCGTATGTTGGTCAGGCTGCGGGTGAGCATCACCGCGAAGATCAACAGAATGGCAATCGCGCCGATATACACCAACACCTGCACGGCGGCCAGGAACGGCGCGCTGAGCAAAACAAAGAAACCCGCCACACCAAACAGACTCAAGATCAAATAGAGCGCTGCGTGCATAAGATTACGGGTCGTTACAACGCCCAATCCGCCGCCGAGAATGAACACGGTCAGGACGAAAAAGGCTAAGGTCTGGACATTGAACTCAATCATGGACTCTCACCGTTCTTTCGCACTAATCACCGGCTGCAACGCTGATCGCGTGGGAATCTTCTTCAATCACCTCGTCCATCAGGCGCTGACGCCGTCCCTGATTCCGCAGCACGGTCAAGACCACACCCACCAGAACCAGATTTGCCAGCAGCAGCAAAGCAGTTTGCGGCAGGTTGGAAATAAAATCGCCTGCCGGGTCGGGCATCAGTCCCAGACTGTTGACTACCCGCAGAATAAAGGCTTCCACCAGGATCAGCACGATGGACAGCGGCACCAGGAATTTCCAGTTGAAGCTCATCACCTGGTCAATACGCAGCCGGGGGATAGTATTACGGATCAGCAGCATCGCCAGGTAAACAACCGTCGCTTTAAGACCCAGGTAGACAAAGCCCAAAATCGGGATTTCCATCACGCCCGGTCCCCACCAGCCGCCTAAGAACAACACGGCGACCAACACAGCGACCGTAAACACGTGCATGAACTCACCGGCCATGAACATGCCGAACTTGAAGCCGGAGTACTCGATATTGAAACCTGCGACCAGTTCGGATTCAGCTTCCAGGAGATCAAATGGGGCGCGGCCTGTCTCCGCAAGGTTGGCGATAAAGAAGATTAACATCGCCAGCGGGGCCATAAACACATACCACATACCGCCCTGTGCCAGCGTAATCTCTTGCAGGCTCATGCTGCCCGATAGCAACACCGGGATCAGCAGTGCCAGGATCATCGGCACTTCATAACTCACCAGCAGCGCGATCGTGCGGAAGGCACCGAGCAGCGCATACTTGTTGTTGCTCGACCATCCGCCAGCCATGATTTTCACGGCACCGATGGAGCCAACAGCCACAAAGTAGAGAATACCGATACTCAGGTCAGAGCCGACATGAAGCGGGGTGAAAGGGATGACTGCCCAGATCAAAATCACGACAGCGAAGGCGATGATGGGAGCCAGATTGTAAATGAACTTGTCGGCCCCTGCTGGCGTAATATCTTCCTTGCTCATCATCTTGAGCGCGTCCGCCACCGATTGCAGCAGCCCGAATGGGCCGACGCGGTTCGGACCAAGCCGGTCCTGAACGCGAGCGGCGAATTTACGCTCAACCCAAATCAGGAAGATGACCGTAATCAGTGGCAGCGTAGCCACCAGGACGACGCCGATCAGGATGGAAATGAACTGAGCCAGGCCGGGGTTCGCGCCGCTGGCGACCATGCATTCCGCCAGCGTATTGATAATATCGACACACTGCGCTTCCATAATAACGCTACTCCTCGTACCTTTTTAAATCCACTCGAGGGCGTCTTTACGCCAGGCATAAATCAGGGCGTCTGCCAGCAGGAAGATGAACAGCAACCCTGCGCCAAAGGCGAACCAATCGAGCTGGTTATAAGCCATCGCCCACGGGAACAGAAAGACCATTTCCACATCAAACACCAGGAAAACCAGCGCGTAGATGTAGTACTGGACCTTAAACTGGACCCATGTATCCCCTACCGTCTCAACACCGCATTCGTACGTTTGCTGTTTGATTGCATTGGGCTTCTTGGGGCTGATTACCATCTGCAGGGCAATCGGCAGCACCGGAAAAACCCAGGCGATGGCAAAAAAGACACCAATAAAGGCCCATTCGTTTAATACATTCATTGGAGCGTTTACTCCCAAGAAATCATTAGAGTACTGTGCGAAGTCCCGGAAAAAGGGTGATCATTTGTGCCATTTTGGACAAACGGGGCTAGTATAGCATTACCACACAGTTATCGCAAAAGATTGTGCAGTTTCGCCAGCATCCAGCCATGGAGTTCCCCTTGATGCCCGGTTGTTCATTCTAGCACAAGCGGAGCCGTATCACAAAACCGATTTACAACCTTTTCCTATCTTTTTTAAAGTTCGGACTAAGCCTTGCTTTTGCTCCGGCGTTGCTCTACAACAGACAGCATCTTGATCGCATCGACAGAGATAATCCATGTTCAAAATTATCGAACCGACTCCACAACAGTGGGATCAATTCGTCAACAAGCAGCCCCGCGCTCACTTTTTGCAGCAGGCGGCCTGGGGAAGCCTCAAATCAGCCTTCGGCTGGCAGGCGCAGCGGGTGGCGCTGACGGATAGCGACAGCAATCAGATCGTCGCCGGGGCGCAAATTCTCCTCCAAAAGCTGCCTGCAAATGTCGGGACGCTGGCTTACCTGCCGATGGGACCTTATGTCACTGCCGATAACCAGTGGTCTACCCTGTGGGGAGCCATTCACAAACGTGCCCAGCAGCATAAAGCCGCCTTCATTAAATTAGAGCCGGGAATTTATCACGGCCCGAACCAGACTCCGCCGGACTTCACACAGTGGGGATTCAACCCCAGCCCGCAGACGGTCCAGCCGCCGCGCACCATCCTCATCGACATCCGCCAGCCGGGTGACCAGATTCAGGCGCGCATGAACCAGGGGACACGGCGCAAAATCCGCCAGAGCCAGAAGAACGACATCCGCTACTACGAAGGCACGCGTGACGATCTGAACGCCTTCAACACCATGATGCAGGCGACCGGTCAGCGCAACGATTTCGGCGTGCATGAACCAGCTTATTTCGAGCGCATGTATGACCTGTTCGTTCCCCAGGATGATGCGGTGCTGATTATGGCGGAACATGAGGGCGACCCGCTCGCCGGGATTATCGTGTTCGCCAAGGGCAACACCGCCTGGTATCTGGCCGGTGCATCCAGCGAAACCAAGCGCAACCTGATGGCGACTTACGGCGTGCAGTGGTATGCCATCCAGTGGGCCAAAGCCCGTGGCTGCAAATATTACGACCTGTGGGGCGTCCCCGATGAAGACGCCGACATCCTTGAGGCCCAATTTCAGGAACGCTCCGATGGCCTGTGGGGAGTTTATGGCTTCAAGCGCGGTTGGGGCGGCGAGGTGGTGCGCTCGGCAGGCACCTGGGACAGGGTTTACAATTCGATTCTATATAATGGATACAAAGCCGCACTCTGGCTTAGAGGCTAGCGGACTTTAGCCGAACACAACAGAGAAGATCACTTGCTCAAACATACCATCATCACCGACTGCGACCGCTGGAATCATACCCTGCGCGACCTGCCCTATGCCCATGTGTTGCAAAGCTGGGAATGGGGCCAATTCAAACACGCCACCACCGGCTGGGAGCCGCTGCGACTGGCTTTCGAGCAACAGGGCGAGATCGTCGCGCTGGCATCCATCGGTGTGCGCCGTGTGGGGCCGCTGCGCGTGATGTACGTCACCAAAGGCCCGGCGCTGGCTTACGAAGATGCCGATATGAGCGCGGCGGTTCTCGAAAGCCTGCAAACCATCGCCCGCCAGCAGCGCGCACTCTGGCTCAAGATTGATCCTGATGTCATCGCCGCGACAGGCGTTCCCAGTGAGGAGGATGATCAGCCCAACGCCACCGGCCAGCAGATGATCGCAGCACTTCAGGCACGGGGCTGGCGTTTTTCAGACGATCAGGTGCAATTTCGCAACACCATTACGCTTGACCTCACCCAGAGCGAGGATGAACTGCTGGCGCAGATGAGCCAGAACACGCGCCGCAAAGTCCGCACCGGCCCTAAAAAAGGAGTCACGGTGCGCCCCGGCACGCTCGATGATCTGCCGCTACTCTATGAACTCTACAAAACGACTGGCGGGCGCGACGAGTTCCTGATTCGGCCCTTCGATTACTATCGTCAGGCATGGCAGACGATGATG
>JAIOHN010000859.1 GCA_019912985.1 Anaerolineae bacterium
GAATTTTCGGGGGTGATAGATTGGGAGTGTTCGCAGTTTGGTGAAGCCGATTTCGAATTGTGTCACTTAATTCACTGGTGCTTATATCCCCCAGAATCCAGCATCGACTTTAGACCATTTCTTGGTGCGCTACTGAAGGCATCACCCAAATGTGCCCAGACACCAGACCTCACCACGCGCCTGACCATATACCAGATAGAACATGAAATCCAACAGATAATCTGGAATAGCAGTGAAGCTGAAACCTGGAGGGTTCCTCGACTTGCCCGTTGGATAGACGGGGACGTAGATGATCTGTTTAGAGAAATTGGCTTTTCAGTCGCTGGAACGTGAATTATCTGGCCTACCCAACGGAACACATACTGCCTCACGAAATGTTCGCGGAATTCAAGTAACGTCCGCCTGCTGATAACAGCCTCTTCGCCGTGTCCTTAAACTTTGGAAAGCGATTATAATCGCTGGGATACATAAGCAAGCCAGAGAATGGATTGAAGGAGTAACCCATGGAAGCTGCACTACGCCAGTTGCTCAACGAACTGGAGACATCAGGCCAGGAGAATGATGCCCGTGAGCCGGAACGTCGCAAAAAGATGCTGAACCTGGACCCCGCAACGGCCCACCTGATTAGCATCCTCATTCGCAGCAGCCAGCGCCGGTCGCTGCTGGAAATCGGCACCTCCAACGGTTACAGTACCATCTGGCTGGCGTGGGCGGCGAAGGCAAACGGCGGCCATGTCACCAGCCTGGACCGCGACCCTGACAAGCATGTGCTGGCGGATGCTAACCTCAAGCGTGCTGGGCTGCGCGATACCGTCGACCTCCTGAATGGTGACGCCACAGAACGGGTCAAAGCACTGGAAGGCCCATTCGATTTCGTCTTTTTCGATGCTGACCGCACCAGCGCCCCCGCTCAGCTCAGCCTGCTCCAACCCAGGCTGCTGCCCGGCGCGTTAATTCTCGCCGATAATGCGCTCTCCCATCCCGACGAAATCGCCCCCTATCTGGCGGCGATCAATGTCCAGCCTGATTTCGACCACACGATCATCCCGGTCGGCAAGGGCCTGAGCCTCGCCTATAAGCGCGCCGATTGACGCCCAGGCAATCTTATTACGCCACACGAATTTATCTTAAAATAGGGACATGTGTCCGGACACATGTCCACCCTTTTATAGCCAGTTTCGTTTACACTGGAGTATATGTGCGTCAGGCTGTGTAGGGGCGAGTCATGACTCGCCCCTGTCAGGAACAAATTGTGGACTTCGTTTTTGCATGAATGTCCCGCCGTTTTCCCGCCGAAATCACGAGATGGCGGCAACAACACCCTGTGTTCCCGCCATAGGGGGGCCTATCTGCCGCCGCCGCGTTATTCCATCGCCTGATAAACCGTCGCGCGGAAGGTATCGAAGATCTTCACCCGCCAGAAATCGAGCAGTTGGTACATGGCAACACCGACCAGATCGCAGCCTGGGTCCACCCAGAAGATCGTGCCAGCACCGCCATCTTTCCAGTACTCGCCGT
>JAIOHN010000860.1 GCA_019912985.1 Anaerolineae bacterium
GCGTATCCGGTCAATTTGCAGGTCATCCTGCCGGATGGCGACGCACCGCGCGTCTGGGTGGTGCAGCGCCGCCGTGTGCAGGCTTCCGAGTGGAACTTTGACCCCAAGCCCGACACAGCTTCGTTCGTCAACGGCATGTCGGTGCGCCCGGTGATCGGCATCCCCTGGTCGGAGGAGAACGAGTCTTACTTCGACGACATAGGTGAAGGCGTATCCTTCCTGCTGACCATGAACACAGGCGCGGTGCTGCGTTTTGAGTTTGATGAGCGCCGCGAAGTGCGCCGCAGTGAGACCAGCATCTTTCGTCAGGTCAGTCCGGGATTAGTGCTGCTGCTGATTGGGGAAACGGACGACGATGGACTGCCAACGGCGACGCGCACACTGGTCACGGCGACCTATCCGCCGGAACAGGAACTCTCCCGTGATGGGCAGATTATTGGCATAAATGTCACCCTTCAGGAAGGTGATGTGGGTGAACAGCTTCCATTGGGTGATGCGTCGATCACGTTACAGGACGCACAACTCATCACTGACCAGCCCGATTTACCTGCCGACAGCCAGTATCTGCTGCTGAATTACGAAGTTTTAGCAGGCGCGGAGGTGCTGGATACGACGGCATGGCGCGTAGAATTTATGGATGCCGGTGGGCAGATTTACACACCGGGCAGCGCCGCCCTGACCTATACCGATTTTGATGTGCTGCCGCTGGAAATTCCGGCGTTGTCTGCGCTGTCGGCTTCGGTTGGCTATATCGTACCCGATACGCTGCAAGGCGGACGCTGGATTGTCACCGATACCGCTGGAAACGGCGTATCGTTCACGCTCTCGTTTGCAACAGCGCCGCTCGATCTGCGTTACGACGGGGTGGATGTGCGGCTGGTGAGTGTGACGCATCTTGAAGGGCAAATCACGACCCATCTGCGAATCTACAACGGGCGGACGGAAACACTGCGTTTCACCCAGGACGACATCTGGCTGGCTTTAGGCTATGCACCCGAGCCGCCCGGACCGCGCAACCCCGCTGAAGGGTTGACTCCCTTCAATTTGCTGCCCGAACAGGCAGTTGACTTAACGCTGGTGTGGTACTGGGGCGGTGAACCCTACGCCAGTATGGGGGTGGGTGAGTATCGTTTTGCCATTCAACTGACGCGCGGATCATGACTTAAACACGGATGGGCTGAAGGCGCTTCAGCCCATCTTCCCCACCTGCTTTCCCTCATTTTTTGTAATTTTAACGGGCGATTTGTCAAAACTGACGGGCTAAAAGTGTAATCCTACAGCGGTTTAGAGTCCCCACTTTGATACGCTGAGTTCAGCCGGTGCGGGAGAAGATTTCGTGCCAGATGACCTCAATCCGCAGGTAGTGGCGTAGGCGACCCCCTCATTCGTCATGGCGCACGCACTCCTCGCACCGGCTGTCCTTTCTGTTTATCTGTAGCTGAGTGAGGAGCTTCGCGCTTGAACCTTTCCGATTTTGTCCAACAGTTGTTCACCGACATCCAGGGTGCGGCGCAGATCATCGCGCCCATCGCCGCCGTCATCGGGTTTCTCGGTCTGGGGTTGATGTATATGGGGTCAAGCTGGCCCATTATCGGGGACTGGAAGAAGGATAATCCTAAAGCCGCCAACCAGGTGGTTGTGGGCTTGCTCTTCGTCATCTTCGCCTCCAGTGTCACCACTCTCATCACCTTCGGCGCTCCCTAACCCCCCATCCCACACGCAGCGCGAGGCGCGGTTGCGCTTCGCGCCTTTTCTTAATGAAAGGAACTGCATGGCTGCTGATTTCAAATCGCATGTGCTTTTGCGGGATGAGAAGGGCTTCTTCGGCATCCCGTTCAAACGCCTGCTGCTGGGTGGTGTGGGTGGTGGTCTGACCTACACCATTTGCAACATCGTTATGCCCGGTTGGGCAATCCCGGCGGGTGTGGTGTTCGCCATTTTTGTGCTGGTGATGACCGGAACACGCGGCGGACTTCCGCTGTGGCAGCGGTTGCTGTACCGCGTGCGCGGTTCGCTGCTGCTGGCGGCGACACGGGATACGCAAGGGCTGTTTGGCAGCATAGCGAAATCGTTGGAACTGCCCATCGAACTGGTGAAACTGGATGCGGCAGTGGTGTTTGCGCCTGCCCAGCCTAACTACGACATCGACATGCGCGAGTGGGTCACGTTTGCCCGCGCTGCTGAAGCGGATCGGGATGATGGGCTGGTGTTTGTAGATGCGCCGATGACGGAGGTGATTCGCTGATGAGTACCGTCCGTACCTTCCTGATTGAACCCTTTGACATCATGCTGCACGCTACCGAAGAAGGGGTGCAGTCGCTTCAGGCACGTTTCTCGACCTGGCTGCGAACCCTGCGCGAACCTGCGCGGTTTGTTTGCTGGCAAATGCCCGCCACGCTCAACGACAAAATCAGCAGCCTGAGCCGCAAGGCGCAGGAGGTGGATGACGCGCAGCGGCGTGCCCTGCTGATGGAATACCGCCGTCACTTCGAGAGCCTGAATGACAGCGCCGAATATCAACGGGCGCTGTGCGGCATGGCCGTCTGGAGCGACCAAAATCCCCGCGCTCTCGCGGGTGGCATGGCTTCGGCTTTCGAGTCGCCCGTTGCCGAAGGTGCGTGGCCGTCGCTGTTCGAGGGACGTTATGAAATCCGCGAGACCCCTTTCTGGCATCTGGCTCCGGCGGGTCGTCCGGGTGGTCGTCCCTACTGGTCGATTTTGACAAGCTACGAATTCGCCCCGGCGACCTGGAACTTCTTTCGTCCCCTGCCGCCGCTGCTGCGACTCAACTTCCCGCTGGCACTGTCGGTGGACATCGCGAAAACCTATGACCGTAACGCTGCCATCGATGCGCTGGAAGGCATTATTCAAGCGTATCAGGTGCATCTGGCAGGGGCGACGGGTGAAGACAGCCGTTCGGTGCAGCGCATTGCCGACTGTCGTAAAGCGCTGCAAGAAATCAACAACGGCGATGCCCTGCACATGGTTCAGTTGACCATCGCCATTGCCGCTGACGACCTGAACACCCTCAAAGAACGGGTGCAAACGGTGGTTAATGAGACGCGGGCATGGTTCTCACTGCGGCAGGAAGTCGGCGAACTGCTGGCGCGTTCGGTAGGCTTTTTCACCGCCAAACGGACGAAGGACATCAACGTCCCGACCACCACCTGGCCGGTGACCTCACGCGAACTCGCCGTCATGCTGTCGCCACTCGGCTACCGCAAGCTGTCGGCGACGGATGGCATCCTGCGCGGCGAAGCCGTTGGCGCGTCCTATCCCGTGTTCCACAACTCCTGGCGCGACAAACGTGCCACCCATGAAATCTGGGTAGGGGTATCGGGATTCGGCAAGACCTTCGGGCTGAACTGCTACCTGACCCGTGAATATGCCGAGAACGGCATTCCGTTTGACATGCTGGAACCGATGGGACATGGCAAGCACATCGCCGATGCCTTTGGGCTGCCCTGGTATGTGATGAGCGCCAAAGCGACGAAGCTCAACCCGCAGGATGTGATGTTTCCGACCCTGATCGAGCAGGTGTCGCATGTTACCCGCATCTACGAAACGGTGCTGGGGCGCACGCTGTCCGGGGCGCAGCGCGAGAACCTGGAACGCGGTCTGCTGGGCGAGGCGCTGGAAATCCTGTATCGCGGCTTCCCGGACCTGAATAAAGTCTCGCCCGAACTCGCGCCGACCTGTGATGTGGTCTGTGATGTACTGTCCGGGCTGGGCGACAAGGAAGCGACCAAACCCATCGCCAAGAATCTGGCCGATGAAATCGCCGGTCTCTGCACCGGGTCAGGACCCTGGGCGGAATTCCTCAACGGTGCGACCAATGTGGATTTATCACGCGGCGGCAGAGAACGGATTGAGCCGCGTGTCTTCAGCTTCCACGAACTGGAAAGCGATCCGATCTTACAGGCGCTGGCGTACACGCAGGTCTTGAGCGCCATCCGCCGTGACAGCCTGATCGACGAGCAGCCGCGCATCATCGCGGTGGATGAAGTCTACCGCCTGATGCGGCATCCGTCGCTGCTGGACTTCCTGATCGAAGCGGCGAAGACCTTCCGAACGAGACGCAAAAAGCTGGTTTGTGTGGATCAGTTGAGAGCGAATTCACGGCGAGTTGTGGCACATCTGTGCTAAATGCGGACTGCTCCGCCTGATACTCTGCCGTGTCACACCAGTGGGCATTCCGGTTATACGGTTTCTTGCCGGCGTAGTCTTTGTACCAGCAGCCATCCCCAAAGTTATAAGCGTAACGCTCTTGCAATGAGCGCCAGGTGTAATCGGGGAAGGCACGCAGAATTTCCCACTGGTCTACACCCGTTTCAATCATCTCGCGCAGCTTTTCCAGATCGTCCTCATCCCAGAAATAACCCGTGCTTTTGTGGGTGGTGCTGCGCTCGGAG
>JAIOHN010000861.1 GCA_019912985.1 Anaerolineae bacterium
GACCTGGATCGCCTGCAAGGCGAGCGGGTAGATTTCCATATGGGTGATGAAATCGACGTTATGGTTGTGCGGTCGGAAGATGACGATGGCAATCTCATGCTGTCTGTTTCGCAGGCACGCCAGAGCGAAGATTGGCGCGAAGCCGAACGCCTGATGGAAAACGACGAGATCTGGGAAGGGACTGTCACCGATGCGAATCGCGGTGGTCTGATCGTTCCCTTCGGCAATCTGCGCGGTTTTGTTCCTGCCAGTCATGTGGTTGGGTTATCACGTGGCCTGAGCGAGGATGATCGCAAAGAGCAGATGAGCAACCTGATCGGCACCAAGGTCAATATGAAGGTGATCGAGGTGAACTGGAAGCGCCGCCGGTTGGTCTTTAGCCAGCGTGATGCACAGCGTGAGCGCCGCGAGGCCCGTAAAGAGGTTCTGCTGGACCGTCTGGAAGAAGGCGAGGTCCGTAAGGGCGTCGTCAGTGGTCTGCGTGATTTCGGTGCATTTGTCGATCTGGGTGGCGCAGATGGTCTGATCCACATTTCGGAATTGGCGTGGCACCGTGTGAAACATCCGCGCGAAATTCTCAATGTGGGTGATGAAGTAACGGTGTATGTGCTGCGTCTGGATGAAGAAGGCAAGCGAATTGGCCTGAGCCTGAAGCGCTTGCAGGCAAATCCGTGGGAGCAGGTCGAGGATATTTATCATGTCGGCCAGCTGGTCGAGGGCAAAGTTTCGCGCATCGCGCAGTTCGGTGCCTTCATCAGCCTTGATCCCGGTATCGAAGCCCTGCTGCATGTCAGCCAGATGGGTGACCCGCAGCCTGAGCATCCTTCCCTGGTGGTACATGAAGGCCAGCAGCTTCTGATGCGTGTGATCAGCATCGAGACAGATAAGCAGCGGCTTGGCCTGAGCCTGAAAGAAGTCACCGAAGAAGAAATGTCCCGTTGGGATGAGAAGCGGCGTGCCGAGCGTGAACGCGAACTGGCGGAAGCCGAGGCAAACGCTGAAAATGACGGTAGCGAAAGCCCAACCGATGAGTTAGAATTGAGCGAAGATTTAGAAAACGCTCAACTAGCAACCGAAGAATAAACGCTTATGGAAGGAGGTGAGAAACTATGGCATCTGTCAGTTTAAAGCCAAATGAGTCGCAGGAGTCACTTTTGCGGCGCTTCCGTAAGCGTGTAACGAACAGTGGGGTTTTGAGTACTGTCCGGCGTAAACGGTGGCATATCTCGAAGAGTGAGCTGCGACGTATTGAGAAGAAGAAAGCGATCCGTCGGGCGCGTCGTCGTCAGCGGAAGGCAGCCACTCGATAATCAGCACGTTGTCGATTGAAAATCCAACCGCTGCCTTCAACTGAGGCAGCGGATTGTTGTTTATCCCTATCGAATGAAGGAATGTATGGCAAAAAAAGAAGAAAAAAGCAAAGAAGAAAAGATAGAAGTCGAAGGTATCATCGTTGAAGCACTGCCCAATACTCAGTTCCTGGTGGAACTGGAGAACGGCCACCGCGTCCTGGCTTACCTTTCGGGGAAGATGCGGAAGTATTACATTCGTGTGCTTCTGGGCGATAAAGTCAAAGTCGAAATGAGTATGTACGATCCGACTCGCGGTCGCATCACCTATCGTTATCGTGATACCGGAAACCGCTCTGGCGGCACTTTTTAGAAGCCCCGAACCTCCTCGCTAACGACTATCAGGCTCGTCTCTTGATTGCGGGCTTTTTTGCTGTGGTCACGTTGGGCGAAACGCCTGATCTATGAAACCTCATCTGCTGCGATATACAATCGGCCTGGTCCTGGTTCTGCTTTTGTGGGGTGTTACCCTGAGCAGCCTGGAACTTCTGCCCTTGCACAATGATGAGGGCTTGCACCTGCGCCGTGCCGTTGAAGTCTGGAATGGGCATCCGTTCTGGAATATCAGCGACGGCAAGATCATCAACCATTGGCTGATCGCCGCCTTTTATCCCCTACATGCACCTATTTTTGTTGGACGTGTTGCCACGCTGCTGGTCAGCCTCATCGGTCTGGCTGCCGGGTACGCGCTGGCATGGCGGCTGGCGGGAATATGGGGCGGTCTGCTGGCAGGCATCCTGTGGATTGCCTCTCCATATCTCTTTTTCTTCGAGCGACTGGCGTTAAGTGATGCGCAGGCCGGGTCGCTGGTGCTATTGGCGTTATGGCTGGCGCTGTTGTGCGCCCAAACCGGACGTTATCGCATTCTTACGGGGTTAGCACTTGGTATGGCTGTGCTGTTCAAGTTTACGGCAGCACCTTACGCGCTTGCGGTAGCCGTCGTGGTGATGTTCATGGGAAAAGAATCCCTTCGTCGACGTTCAATCAATTTGACCATTATTGCGCTGGTCGCGGCAGCCTGCTTCGTGCCGCCGCTGGCCTATCTGGCGCTGCGCGGTGATGATTTTTTTGGTATCGCGCTGGCATGGATCGGTGGCGATTCACCGGGTGGCGGGCTGGCGGTGATCGACAATTTTCAGCGCTTGTGGGCAGTCCTGACCGGCTTTGGCACGCTGGCGTGGGTGGTGATGCTGCTGGCGGGATTGGCTGCGGCGGGTATCCTGGCGTTTCATCAACGCGCTCGTGCGCTTGCTGCACTGCTGATTGCCAGTGTGATTCCGTTTCTGCTCATGATGTTTCTGGGGCGCGAGGTGCTGCCCCGGCATTTTGTCGTGGCGCTGCCGCTGGCTCTGGTGCTGGCGGGGATCGGATTCGGGCTGCTGATGAAATGGCTGCGGGATGCGCGTGAACGTCAGGTGATCGCTATCCTGGTGAG
>JAIOHN010000862.1 GCA_019912985.1 Anaerolineae bacterium
GAAGCGATGCGGCTGGCTTTTGCGGATGCGCGCCAGTACATCGCGGATATGGCTACCGATCCTGCGCCGCTCGATGGGCTGCTGAATCAACGTTATGCTGAGGCGCGGGCGTCGGTGATCGAAGCGAATCGTGCGATGAAACCGCCGACCTTCGGCACCCCGCTGCCTGGCTCTGACACGATTTATCTGTGCGTGGTGGATGGTGAGGGCAACGCCTGCTCGTTCATCTACAGCCTGTACATCGGTTTTGGGGCTGGTATCGTGGCGAAGGATACTGGTGTATTTCTGCAAAATCGTGGCGCGGGCTTTTCGCTGGAAGCCGGTCATGCCAATGTGCTGGAAGGCGGCAAACGACCTTACCACACAATCATTCCCGGCATGGCACTGCGCGATGGGGAATTGTGGGCGGCTTTCGGCGTGATGGGTGGATTTATGCAGCCGCAGGGGCATTTCCAGGTGATCAGCGCGATGGTGGATGATGATCTAAACCCGCAGGAAGCACTGGACCGGCCTCGCTGGTGTCTGGAAAATGGCACTTCTGGTAGTGTGCTGGCGCTGGAAGAGGGAATTCCGGTTAAGACGATGGCGCGGCTGGCACAGTTGGGTCATAACGTGCGGCCTGTATCGGGTTATCCACGCGCGGTTTTTGGCAGCGGTCAAATCATCCGGCGCGATCCCTACAGCGGTGTTCTGTTCGGCGGCAGCGATCCACGTAAAGACGGTCTGGTAGCGGCTTACTAGCCCCTATGGATGCCGGAAGCGAGAAGCCAAAACGCAAGCGTGTCGTATTGTGCATGGGCGCGTACTGTAACATGGACCGCCGGGCGAAAAAACTATATCCACGTCTGCAAGCGCTGGTCGATGAGCTGAACGGTGACACCTACCCACCGCCAATCAAGTTGGAGATCGCCACTTGCCTGAGCATGTGCGGCGCAGGGCCTAATCTCATGATCTATCCAGAGGCGTTGGCCTTCAACGATCTGGACGAGGCAACGTTAGAGCGGATTGTAAAAGACCATCTGGCGCAGGAATGAAGGCTATGGATGATTTAACTGTTGGATTGATGCCGATTGCCCGGACTACATTTGATATGGCATTGGCGGAACAGATGATGCAGCAGGTGCGTGACCGGCTGGCCGCTGACCATCACCTGATCGCACCGGATAACCTGCTGACCAGCCTGGAAGATGTGCAGGCAGCGCTGCCTGGATTAGAAGATCAGCCGTTGGATTTGCTGGTGATTTTGCAGGCGACATTTGCCGACAGCAGCATGGTGATGGAGATCGCGCGGGCGGTGGATGTGCCGCTGCTGTTGTGGGCCATCCCCGAACCGAGAGTGGGCGGGCGGCTGCGGTTGAACTCGCTGTGTGGGATCAATCTGGCAGGACATGCGCTGACGCGTGGCGGGTTAACTTACGAATATCTGTATGCCGAGCCGAATGATTTTGTCGGGCTGGAAAAAGTGCGCATGCTGGCACAGGCGGGGCGGGTGCGGCGGCGGCTGCGTGAAACGCGGGTTGGTCGCATTGGCGAGCATCCGGCGGGTTTTGATACCTGCGCTGTGGACGTGGTTGGGCTGCAAGAAGCGACTGGGGTTGAAGTCGTGCAGTTGGAACTGGCGTCCGTTTTCGAGGGAATGCAGGGTGCGGATCGTGATGCGGTAGGGGAGATTACGCAGGCGTTAGGTCAGCGTGTGCCGAACCTGAGCGAACTCGACCAGGAGGCAACCAACGGCACGATCAGCGCTTATGTGACGCTGCGGCAGCTGGCGGAATCACAGGATCTGGGCGGCTTCGCGGTGCGCTGCTGGCCGGAGTTTTTCACGGAAGCAGGCTGCGCGGCCTGCGGCGCGATGTCGATGATGAGTGATGAGATGACGCCATGCAGCTGCGAGGTGGATGTCAACGGCACCGTCACGCAGTTGATGCTGCAAGGCTTAAGCGGCGAACCAGCTTTCCTGACCGATCTGGTGGCAGTGGAGCCAGAATATGATGGGCTGGTATTGTGGCACTGCGGGCTGGCACCATTGTCGATGGCGGATCCGTCCGCACCGGTTGAGGCAACGATTCACTCGAACCGTAAGCTGCCGCTGCTGATGCAGTTTCCGCTCAAGCCGGGGGTGGTGACGGTCGCCAGGTTGAGCGAAGCGACCGGCGGCTATCGATTGGTGATTGGGCGGGCGCAGATGGTCAGCGCACCGATGCGCTTTACCGGCACTTCTGGCGTGCTGCGCTTTGAGCGGCCAGCCCGGGCGGTTCTCGATACGATCATGAGCGAGGGGTTGGAGCATCATCTTGCGGTCACGTATGGCGATCATGCCGAAGCACTTGAAGCCCTGGCACGGATGCTGCGGATACCGGTGCTGCATCTTTAAGGGCATGTAAAATTCGTACAGCCTGACCGAAATTTGCTGGCAGGCCATTGGGTGGGCTGTTAAAATGACTTAAGACTGGATTTCCGTGTATCCATTTGGGATGCATTGTGTTTTGACCTACGGAGATCGGCAATTCATAAGGAGAAAATTATATGAAACGTAGATCGCTTTTTGTGCTGTTGGCTGCGCTTATTCTGGTTTTGAGCGCGATGCCGTTGGTAGCACAGGACGCTGTCGAACTGCGCATTACCTGGTATGACGATGGCAACGAAGGTGAAGTACTGCGCGACCTGCTCGACCGCTTTGAAGCGGATAATCCCGACATCACAGTCGTGGTGGACACGGTTGCTTACAACTCCATTCTGGAACAACTGCCGCTGCAGGTTGAAGCAGGCGAAGCCCCGGATATGGCGCGTATCACCAATTTGCCTGGTCTGCGCGGGTATTATCTTGATCTGCGGCCCCTGTTGGAAGACCCTGACTACTTTGAGAGTAGTTTTCCGGCTGCCGTCCTCAATGCTTTTCGCGAGGAAGGCGATATGGAAGGACTGTATGGCTTCCCAACACAGTTCACGGTAACCGGCCCCTTCATCAATCGCACCCTGTTTGATCAGGCCGGGATTGATGTGCCGAGCGAGAGCGGCGACCCGGTGAGCTGGGAAGAATGGACTGAGATCACCAAGCAGGTGGCGGATGCGACGGGTACCCCCTACGCAATCGCGATGGACCGCACCGGTCATCGTTTCGCTGGCCCGGCGATGAGCCAGGGCGCAACCTACTTTGATGATGAAGGCAATATCACGATTGATACCCCTGGTTTCCGCACCATGGCCGAGCTGCTCAACAGCTGGCATCAGGAAGGGATCACCCCGGCGGAAGTGTGGCTGGGCGCAGGCGATAGCTATGCCGCCGCCAATGAGTACTTCAGCAACGGTCAGCTGGTCATGTATATGTCCGGCAGCTGGCAGATCAGCCGTTTCTCGACTGAAATTGGCGATGCCTTCGACTGGGAAGTGGTCCCCAACCCAACCGGCCCTGGCGGCAGCACTGCCATGCCCGGTGGTGCAGGCATGGTGGCCTTTGCCCAGACCGAGCATCCTGAAGAAGTGGCACGGGTGATGGAATATCTCATCCAGCCGGATGTGATGCGCGAATTTACGGCCCGCACCCTGTTCATCCCCGGTCATCTGGGCCTGGGTGAAGTGGAGTACGACACGGACGTTCCCGCGGCTGCGGCGGCACTGGCCGCCTTTACGTTGGAAATCCCGAATATTCAGGATCAGGCGTATGATCTGAACTTCCATCCGCAGAATTTCGTGGTGTTCAACGAAACCCGTGACCGCCTGACGCAGTACATGGTTGGTGAGCTGAGCCTGGATGAGGCAATTGAACGCATCCAGCAGGCGGTGGATGAAGCAATCGCCGCTGCCGCTGCTTAGTTTTTCCAACGCATACGGTACTTTGTGAAACTGGTCAGGCTACGGATGTATACTCGTAGCCTGACTTGCCTTAGAAAGAGGTGGTTATGACGCAAACAGACGCGAAGTCGGTTGCTGGTTCATCGACCGTGTTGAGACGCCGAACCAACCCTATCACTCAATTTGGCTCCAACATTTTCAATGGCTTTATCCATCTGATTGACCTGCTGGTGGGGCCGGTGCAGGATCGTATCGGCTACCGGCGGATGGCATACTTTTTCGTACTGCCGAATATGCTTATTTTTGGCGTTTTTATCCTGCTGCCGATGGTGCTGAATTTCTATTACGCCTTTACCGGCGGCACGAATCTTTTCCCGCAAGACCGGCCTTTTGTGGCGCTCGATAATTTTGAGCAGTTGTTTGATTGCGAAAACTTCTTTGAGCCGAACACCTGCCGCGAGGACAATTTTCCGCGCGCGGCGGTCAATACAGCGCTGTTTGTCGTGACACAGGTGGGCTTGATGATCCTCCTGGCGCTGATCACATCTCTGGCACTCAATCGCAAAATCCGGGGACGGGCGTTTTTCCGCAGCATCTTCTTTTATCCGGTGCTGTTGTCGCCCGTGGTGGTCGCCTTGATCTGGAAATGGATCTTACAGCAGGATGGCCTGCTCAACTCGCTGATTGTCACCCTGGGTGGGGTGCGCCAGCCGTTTTTGCTGAACCGGGACTGGGCGCGCTTCTGGGTTGTGATTATCAGCGTGTGGTCATATATGGGCTTTTATACGCTGATTTTGCTGGCAGGCTTGCAGGCCATTCCGGTGGAATTGTATGAAGCAGCGTCGATTGACGGGGCCAGCGGCTGGCGTACTTTCTGGTCGATCACGCTGCCACTATTGATGCCTACCATGATGGTGGTGCTGGTGTTGTCGTTAATCCGCGCTGTGCAGGTGTTTGACGTGGTGTTCGCCTTTACTGGCGGTGGGCCGGGAACGGCTACCCTGTACATGGTGCAGTATATCTACGACACCGGTTTTGCCGATAACACCAAAGAATACGGGTTGGCGGCGGCGGCTTCAGTAGTGCTGGCCGTGGTGTTGATGGCGTTTACGCTGTTCCAGTTGCGCCTGGGGCGCACCAGCAGCCTGGCGTGATGGGGGAGCGATGAGCACAATTACGAGCTTTTTAGGCCGCACCAGCGGCCACAAACGCCTCAATGGGGCAGATATTCTGACCTATCTCTACCTCTCAGTGGGTACGCTGCTGATGTTCGGCCCGGTAGTGTGGCTGGTGATGTCGTCTTTTAAGACTCCCACCGCGCTGATTCAATTTCCACCAGCATTTTTACCTTACCGGCAGGATACGGTGACAGTCGAAGGATACGATGACCCGCTGCCGTTGTTCAATGTGACGCTAGAGGATGGGACAACCGTTCAACTGGCACAGGTCCGGCGTGTGGGTATTGAGGCGCAGATGATAGACCCGGCGGCCCCGGAGGAGATTATCCGCGTCAATATCAATACCCGAACGCCAGTTGAGTCGGTGTATTTTGGGCTGGAGAATTATGCCGAGGGGGTCCAGAAGTTTAACTTCATGGTCTATCTGCGCAACAGTGTGATCGTCACGGTCGCTGCCACGCTGCTCACACTGTTGATTAACAGCATGGCAGCTTTTGCGCTGAGCAAATACGAGTTCCGGGGACGTGACAGCATTTTCATCCTCACGCTGGCGACGCTGATGGTGCCGCTGTCGGTGATCCTGATACCGGTGTTTCTGGTGATTACGCAGGTGGGTTGGAATAACAACCTGCTTGGGGTGATCGTGCCAGGTGCGGCCACACCGACCGGCGTGTTTCTGCTGCGCCAGTACATGCTCACGATTCCGGACGAGTTGATTGAGTCGGCGCGGATTGATGGCGCGAGCGAATGGCGGATTTATCTGCAAATTATCCTGCCGCTGTCACGTCCGGCGCTGGCGGTACTGGCGATCTTCTCGGTCATGTGGCGCTGGAATGACTTTCTCTGGCCGCTGATTGTGCTCAGCCGGAATGAACTGTTCACGCTTCAGGTGGGATTGAACTCATTCCAGGGCGAACTGCTGACCCAATGGAACCTCATCCTGGCGATGACGGTGCTGACCCTGCTGCCAATCACGATCGTGTTCGCTTTCTTGCAGCGCTTTATCACCACTGGCATCGCCACGACAGGCATGAAGTAATGAGCACCCTGCTGATCGGGCAGACTGGCGGCCCTACTGCTGTGATTAACGCGACATTGGCCGGATTGATTGCCGAGGCCCAGCAGCAGTCCACGATCACGGCAGTCTGGGGGATGCGTCATGGCCTGGAAGGGCTGCTCGGCGAGCAGTTTGTCGATCTCAGCTCCCTGACTGCTGCTCAGCTTGAACTGCTGGCACAGACTCCAGCAGCGGCGCTTGGTTCCAGTCGGCGCAAGATCGCGCCTGAAGATTACCCGCAAATTCTTGATCTGTGCCGCAAACATGATGTGCGCTACCTCGCGCTGATCGGCGGTAACGGCACGATGACGGTATGCCAGCAGTTGGCGGCGCAAGCGGCTGCGGCGGATATGGAATTTAGTGTTATCGGCGTGCCAAAAACGATTGACAATGATCTGGCTGTGACTGATCACTGTCCAGGTTATGGCAGTGCTGCACGCTTTCTGGCACTGGCAGCACGCGATACCGGGCGCGATCTGGCAGCGATGACGACCTTCGATGATGTGTTGATTCTGGAAGCGCTGGGGCGGCATACCGGCTGGCTTGCAGCGGCCAGCGCCCTGGGGAAATCCGAGCCGGATGATGCGCCGCACCTGATCTATGTGCCGGAAGTGGCATTTGACGAAACGCAGTTTCTGGATGATGCACATCGCATTCACAGCCGCCTGGGTCATGTGTTTATCGTGGTGGGCGAGGGCATCCGCTATGCCGATGGCACTTTTGTCGGGCAGCAGGGTGCGCCGCGCGATACGATGGGACGCGTGCTGTATTCGGCGGCGCAAGGAGCCTCGACTTATCTCGCCAATTTGCTGCGCGAACGCTATGGCTGGCAGACGCGCCCGCTGCGTCCCAGCCTGGTTGGGCGCGATTTCAGCGCCTGTGTTTCCGCCACTGACCGGGCCGAAGCTTATCAAGTGGGGCAGGCAGCAGCACGACATCTGGCAGATGGTCACAGTGGTGTGATGATTACACTGGAACGCCCTACTGATCAACCGTATACTACACAACCGGGTATGGTGTCGCTGGCTCGGGTGGCGGGTGTGGAAAAATTGCTGCCCCTCTGCTATATGGATGACGCCGGGACCATGGTGACACCCGCTTTTTATGATTATGCACAACCTCTTATCGGTGACCCTCTCCCACCGATTCTGCGTCTATAAACCCTGAAAGGTCACACAATGACGACGGACTACATTCCGGCTGACTATCAATTTGATCTTGAAGCCTTTTTTCCAGACTACATTTTTGAACGCATTACTGAAATTCGCGTCGATCATCCTGAGGTAATTGAGCAACAGGCGCAGAATCGGAAGCGTCGCAGCAAGCTGACGCATGATGGCAAAATGACGATTTTAGCGGCGGATCATCCCGCACGCGGCGTGTTGGGCGTGGGCGGCGACCCGTTTAAAATGGCCGACCGCCAGCAGTATATGGGGCGCATTCTGCGTGTGCTGACGACCACCAGCTTTGATGGTTTTATGAGCACGCCAGAGATGATTGATGAACTATTGATCGTCGATTATCTGGTGCAGCAGGGCGGCGGCCCCTCTTTTCTGGATGGCAAAATCCTGATCGGCTGTATGCAGCGCGGCGGGCTGAACGGATTTCCGGGCGAGATTGATGATCGCTTCACGGCTTACACTGCGGAATCGCTGGCGCGCACCCGGCTGGATGGCGGTAAAATGTTGATTCGTCTTGTGCCGGATGATGAGCGCACCCTCAAGACTATGGCGTATTGCGCTGAAGCCGTGAAAGAACTCAATCATTATCATGTTCCGGCGTTTGTCGAGCCGCTGCGCATGGATTATGTGAATGGCCGGTGGGTCAACAAACACAACGCCGATGAACTGGTGAAAGCGGTGGGTATCCTGGCAGGCCTGGGCGATTCGTCGCGCTATACCTGGTTGAAGGTGCCTTACTGCGAGGATTTCCGGCGGGTGGCAATGGCGACCACGCTGCCGCTTATCCTGCTTGGTGGTCCATCGAATGAGGACCCGCGCTCCACGTATGCCGATTTCGCGGCAGGCATGGCGACCCGCAGTAATGTGCGCGGCGCAATGGTCGGGCGGAATGTGTCGTTTCCTGGTCGAGACGACCCGGCAGCGGTGGCACAGGCGATTGATGATATTGTGCATCGTGGTATTTCAGCAGAAACAGCGATCCAGGTGACACAAGCGCATCGTGATAAGGATATGGACTCTCTGGTTCGCTATATTCAGGAGTAATGGTAGATGAAAACCCCGAAGATTGTCGTAATTGGCGCTGGCAGCGCCATTTTTGGTTTAGGTTCTTTGGCGACCATGATGCAGTATCCCCGCTTGAAAGGGGCGCGGCTGGCGTTGGTGGATGTGGATGAGCAGGCGCTGGCAACGATGACGCGGCTGGCGAATATCATGAACGATACCTGGGATGCGCAGATGAAAATCACGAGTTCCACCGACCGGCGTGATGTGCTGTCCGGCGCGGATTTCGTGATCGTCTCGATTCAGGTTGGCCCCCGTGAGACAGTATGGGAGATGGATTGGAAGATCCCACTGCGACATGGGGTACGCCAACCGTATGCCGAAAACGGTGGCCCTGGCGCGTTCGCACATACGGCGCGCAACCTGTCCGTGATTCTGGATATTGCGCACGATATGGAAGAACTTTGTCCCAACGCCTGGTATTTTAACCTCACCAATCCGTTGATTCGCCTGACATGGGCAGTGCGGCGCTACACCAAAATCAAGAAAGTGCTTGGTCTGTGCCACCAACTGCTGTGGGGCTACGCCATGGCGGCGACCATCCTGGCAGATCGCTGGGATATTGAGGTGCCGGAAGGCTTCCACGTTCACACCGATGCCGACAACATGCCGCGCTTTATTCCTGTGGCACGGGCAGCGCTGGAACATCTCGATATTAAGGCGGCGGGAATCAATCATTTCTCGTGGGTATATGACATCCGCGATAAGCTTACTGGTGAGGACCTTTATCCGCTGCTGCGGGATCGCTGGCTGCATCATTACCGGCGCGATTTCGAGCCGCTCTCACGGGAGATGTTTGAAATCTTCGGCATGATGCCGACGGCTGGTGACAGCCATATGTGCGAGTTTTTGCCGCTGGTACATGATCAGATCACCAAGCCGTGGGAGAAATATGATCTGAAGCTGCAAAGCTGGGATGGCAACCGGCGGCGGCGTGAAGAGCGGCGGGCGATTGCCACGTCAATCGTCAATGGCGAGATGGATGTTAACGAGCTGCGCGATGTCTGGCGGCATAACATGCTGGACGAGGGTATCCCCGAACTGATCGCCGCGATTATTTACAACGATAATTACTACCACCAGCAGTTGAACATCCCAAATGAAGGGCTGCTCATTCCCAACCTGCCGCAGGATGCGATTATCGAAGTGCCGGGCATGGTATCGGGGATGGGCTTGCAAGGGTTGACCTTCCCGCCACTGCCGGAAGGCATCGCGGAATTGTGCCGCCGTGAGCTGGCGCTCAGCTCGCTGACGATTGATGCGATCGTCCAGGCGGATCGTAATCTGGCATTGCAAGCGCTGCTGCTGGACCCGATGGTGACGGATATTGACACCGCACGATCAATTCTGGATGATTTTATGTTTGAGTTCGAGGAATATCTGCCTCAGTTCGCCTAATGTGAGAAATGCCGATAAATCGGCTGTCTTGTTGTATAATTTAGATAAATCACTTTAGGCAATTGTACCGAATAATTGTTATCGTTTCCATTTTGCTGAAACCTACAGGCATTGCTATGGAGTCTGGCATATGAACAAAACACAGCAGTTGATTGATCAAGCTCAACAATATGGCGCGCATCATTACAACCCATTGCCGGTGGTCCTGGAATATGGCGAAGGCTGCTGGCTCACGGATGTAGAAGGCAAACGCTATATGGATATGCTCAGCGCCTATTCTGCTGTGAGCTTCGGCCACCGTCACCCGCGTATCCATGCGGCAGCGCTGCGGCAGATGGAACGGGTGACCCTGACTTCACGTGCGTTTCACACCGATCAATTTGGCCCGCTGGTGAAAGCACTGACGGAGCTGGCTGGCATGGACCGCGCGCTGCTCATGAACTCCGGTGCGGAAGGTGTCGAAACCGCCGTCAAGCTGGCGCGCAAGTGGGGCTATCGGGTTAAGAAGGTGCCGCGCAATGAAGCGGAGATCATCGTATGCCAGAACAATTTTCACGGGCGCACAACGACCGTCATCAGCTTTTCGACCGAGGAACACTACAAGCGTGATTTTGGCCCGCTGACCCCCGGTTTTAAGGCCGTGCCTTTTGGCGATGCGGCGGCGCTGGAAGCTGCGATTACCCCGAACACAGTCGCTTTCCTGGTGGAGCCGATCCAGGGCGAAGGTGGCGTGATCGTGCCATCGGAAGGTTATCTCAAGCAGGTGCGCGAGATTTGCGACCGGCACAATGTGCTGCTGATGAC
>JAIOHN010000863.1 GCA_019912985.1 Anaerolineae bacterium
CACTGGAGGGGCGTATCCCTTTATTATAGGTAACTTTACAGCTCGCCCTGCATAAACTGCGCCAGCGCCGGATGCAGTGCCGTGTCGAACCCCACAAAGTCCATGCTCGTCGGGTCTTCCGGCGTGACAATTGTATGTGAATTATTGCACATCTGCACCGTTGCCAGCCGGGCTGCCGGGTTTTTCTTCGCCTGATAATCGCGGAACGCCACATAAGGATGCTTATCGCCGTACCAGGTCTGGTTGTCCGTCAGGATCACGATGCCATCAAATGGATCCCGTGCCTGCTGCGCCCAGGCGACCGGCAGCGAGCAGTCCGTGCCGCCATGCACCAGATTCGCCACGGTCTGCACCGCATCATCCAGTCGCTGCCGCTTCGAGATCGGCAGATCATGCGCCCGATCGTCAAACGCCATGAATTCGATGTCCGGCTCCACATGTGCCAACATCAACGCCAGCGCCGCCGCGCCCATCACACTCGACACGCCCTCAATGCCATGCACCATGCTGCCGTGCATCGACCCCGACACATCTACGCCGACCAGCATCGGCTTGCCCACCGGGGCCACGTTCTGGAACGCCAGGTAAAATGCCGCGTCCAGCGCATCGACGATCGCCTGCGACACCGGCCATTCCTGCCGCCCATAGGTCGAGTGTCCCGCCTTATACGTCAGCATCGCCGGCAGGATGTTCATCGGGTGTAGGCGCGCCCCTTTCACGGCCTCTGCTGTGCTCAGCCGGTCCGCCACCTGCCGTGTCCACTCGCGCGAGTCCTGGAACAGCCCTGTGCTCGAAATTCGCCCCAGGCTGCGCAGCAGCGCACCCGTGGGGATCTTCTCCAGCAGTGCTTCCCACACCAGCCGTTCATTGAGTAGCCAGGTCGGCACCATTTCCCAGGTGAAATTCCAGCGCTGGATCAACTCGACGGCCTGCTGGATGTCATGGGTGCCGTTCATCACCAGCGCCGCCTCCAGCCGCGCCTCCCAGTCATCCCCGGCCCGTTCCTCGCCCAGGCCGTGGATCAACGCCTTATACAGGCGTCCATGCTGCAAATCAACCGGCTTCGGATGCCCCACCCGCAGCAAATCACGGTGCGTCCAGCCGCTGCCGCTCACGTACTTGATCGCCTGGTAGGTCAGCTCGTCGACCGGCTTGCCGTTGTACCAGTCGCGGATCACCCGGCGCAATGCGGGCCCCTTCCCGCGCAGCTGCGTGGCATAGGCCACGAATTCAAACAACTGCCGCGCGGTCGAGATGCACTCCACTGCAACAAATCTCGCATTTTGCCGGATATCCTTCGTCGGGCTGTGCCGCTCGCTGATCGCCATCGCCAATGCGAATAGCCACGGGCTGCGCTTCGGCGCGCGGCCACTTTTGGCGATCTCGCCAATCATTTCGACCAGCTGCCAGGCCACCGGTTCGCCTGGGTCGGTGGCAAGAATGCGTTGGATCGCCTGAGCCGATTCCAGCGTGAGATGGGTGCTGCCCGCGTAATATGTGCGCTCGCTGCCGATCAGCAGGAAACGCCGGGCGCGTTCCATATCGCCCACCTGGAAGGTGTAACCGCCAGCCTCGTTGCGCATCTGCCGTAGGTCGATTTGCTGGCGCTGGGTAAGGTCGAACACTCGTGTGTACTGCTTCATGGCGGATTCCTCCATCGAATCGAAACGCGGCCACAGTGGGCCGCGAAGGATGTGAGAGTAAAGAGTGAGATCGGTATTTTTCGTGCTCTGCCACTGAGCTACACCATCCCTGGGATGATGGCCGGACTCGAACCGGCGACCACGAGCTTACAAAGCCCATAACCAATCCCGGCGACCCTCACAAGGTCGGTGCCTGGGATCGAACCCAGGTATTGCGAGTAAGTGTTGAAACCGGTGTTTATGTGCTCTACCACTGAGCTACCCCGGCACATAAGCCGGGGGTGAGAGTCGAACTCACGACCACAGGTTGGATACCTATAACCAGTTTCGGCGACCCGCAACCATTCACCGAATGGAGCGCCCGGGTAAGTGTGTGCGATCGATCCTGTAGGTTTTAAGCCAATAACCAATCGCTTCGACCCGAGTGCATAATTAGTATACTGCGCTTCAGAAGAATTGACAAGAGGTCAGGAGAAATCATAAAAGGCTGCCATCTGGCGGGCGCGGTCTATATACTTTCAAACCTGTGGCTTACCCGACAGCGGGCAGCTCGCTCAGTTGTTGATCGGTCACGATGTCAATCACCTTCCCGGCATTCGTCATGTTCTTGCCATGTTGTTTCAGCACTTCCAGCACTTCCAGTGGCACGGATTGTCATAGTCGCTCCAACAAAAAAGCCGCAGCAGCGGCTTTTCTTATTTCCTTAATGCGATACGCTCATGGGTTGGGGCGTTTGAAGATTTGCCTATTTTAATACCGCCAACCGTATAATTACCGGTCAACTCCCAACCATGCTCCCCCAGAACCTGAAGGTAGAACGGGTTGATAAACTTTGTTTAAGCGGAACAGCGAGCACTCTGGGGGAATTCGATATTCGCCTTTACCGTATAGCCACGTCCATGTCGGGATTGGATGATCTCGGGGCGCTCAGGAGAATCTTCGAGTTTACGTCGAAGATTACGGATATGATTGCGAACAAGTGCGGCATCACCTGCGTCGGATGGATAGTTCCAGACATGGATGAGAAGCTCCTGGGTGGAGTGCAGCTTCTCAGGCATCAGGCACAGATAGCGCAGCAGCTCGTACTCCACTTGCGTAAGCTCAACTGGGCGATTATCTACCATCACAGTCCGAGTATCCGGATAAATCCGGAGAACAGGTAGTTGGTTGTCAGAGCTTAGACGAAAACGACGCAGCTGTGCTCGCATACGAGCTGTCAATTCGCGCACCGCGAAGGGCTTGCGAACGAAATCATCCCCTCCAGCTTGCAGCGCTTCTGCAACAGTGCATTGAGTATCCTGGTCAGAGACAAAGATCACCGGTAGCGACCGCGTCGCAGGATTTTTGCGCAGTTGTCTACAAAGCTCCAACCCATCCATTCCTGATAGATAAACATCAATGAGAAACAAATCAGGGAGCTCATCATCCAGAATGTTGGACACCTCTGTCACTGAGCGCGCAGTCTGGACTCGATACCCCTCACGCTCTAACAATCGCCCGATCAATTCGAGCATTTGGATGTCATTGTCAACTACGAGGATTTTATGCATTTTCGGTGACCCACTTTGTTTAACCAAACTATAAAATAGTATAGCGCGATCCATCACAGATAATTGTATATATCTGTGAATGTTTCATGAAATCTGAATTGCAATTTCGTGAAACCGCTAAACAAAGCAGATATTTATACCACAACTAAGTTAAGCTGAAATCATATATCCAACACCATGAATGGTTCGGATGTATCGGCGCTCAGGATTCACTTCGATCTTGGTACGCAGATTGCGAATATGCGCACGAACAAGATCAGGATCACCGGTATCCGGGGGATACTCCCACACAGCTTGCAAGAGGTGAGATGGTGAAAGTGCTTGATTGACATGCTCCATCAAATAACGCAGTAGACGATGTTCAGTTGAGGTGAGTTGAACATGCTGGTCATTTACGTAAACCTGATAATTATCTGAGTCCAGCTTAATATCATCAATCTGTAAAATCGCGTTGCCCGCCAACACGCGATCTCGATTGCCGCGACGGATCAAAGCCTGCACACGTGCTCGAAGTTCAGCCAACTCAAACGGCTTCACCACATAATCATCCGCACCAGCATCAAGTCCATCGACAATATCATCGGTGCCACCTTTAGCAGTGAGAAACAAGATTGGCAACGCAACAAAACGTGAATCGGAACGAAGTTGCCTGCAAATCGTGATTCCATCCATACCGGGCATCATAATATCGAGAATCATCAGATCTGGTTCTCTTTTTTCAACAAGATCAAGGGCTTGTGCGCCCGTGCTTACCAGACTGACCTCTAGCCCTTCGCGTTTCAGCACACGTCCCAGCGTTTCCAGCACTTCAGGGTCATCATCAACTGCGATCACGTAAGACATAGTTATGCGCTCTCTTTCTCCACGGGCAAGCGAACAGTAAAATATGCACCGCCATCCGGAGCATTCTCTACAGTAATAGTACCGTCCACACGTTCGATCACCTGTCGGCAAATATGTAAACCCAGTCCAGTTCCTTCGCCAACCGGTTTGGTAGTAAAAAAGGGCTTGAAGACTTCCTCGATAATCTCTGAAGGAATTCCGGGGCCATTATCCCAGACTATCACTTCAATCATTTCAGCATCGGGAATATACTCTGCCTGGATACCAATCTGCGCATTGGGCTGCCCCAAAAGCGCATCATGTGCATTCAGCATCAGATTTAACCAGATGTCATCCAACTGCCCCTGCACCGCCCAAACAGGCGGCAGGGAGTCAGCAGGCATCCTGGAAATAACATGAATATTGTCCTGCTCTATATGATGCCGCACCAGAGATAAAGTGCCCTCGATGGTATCAATCACATCAATACGCTCAACCGGCGCATCAGCCTCGGTCGGTCTTGCTGTTGCCAATAACCGGCGCACGACACCAGAAGCACGTTTTCCAGCACGAAACACTGCATTTAAGGATTCGTAGTTGCGCGAATCAGGCGACTCATCAAGCAGCATCATCTCTGTATCCACCAGAATAGTCGTCAGCGGATTATTGATCTGATGTGCCACCGCTGCGGCTAACTCGCCCATCGCCGAAAGGCGTGCGGTCTCGACCAGGCGTTCCTGAGCATCTTTGAGATCTTGCAAACTGCGCTCAAGATCGTGGACAAGGTTTGCGTTTTCAAGTGCTGTTGCCGCCTGTCCAACAATTGCTTTACCCAGATCAATCTCGCGAAGACTGAATGGACGACTGTTGCGCGTGTCGCCGAACAAAACGACTCCCTGAATTTGTCCGCGCTGCGCCAGTGGCATCGCCAACACCCGCTGGCTATGTGTCATTTCAAGTACAGGATCAAGATCATCGGCATCTTCTAAAACAATCTGATCACGCAAGACCGGCATTAAGCTCTCGACAACAGCATCATCAAGCATAGGATAGGTGGACCCTAACCAGATACTGCTGCCAACACTTCCCAGTACAGAGAGTGTTTGGCCCTGGTTTGTC
>JAIOHN010000864.1 GCA_019912985.1 Anaerolineae bacterium
CACCTGAGATCAGGAATGCGACTTGCCGCGCCGCATTGAAGACCGGAACCGTCATGAGGTTGAAATCATCGAGGGTGATTTGATTGTGGATGCGACTGGCCGCACCAGCCGCACACCGGAATGGCTGGTGGAGATGGGGTATGAAGCGCCGCAGGAAACGGTCGTCAATGCCTATCTGGGTTATGCGACCCGCTGGTATCAGGTCCCGCCAGGATTTGAGGCGGACTGGAAAGTGATGACGATTACCTCACGACCGGAAACGGGGCTGCTGCGCGGTGGTGGCATCTTCCGGGTGGAAGGGGATCGTTTGCTGGCAATCCTGGCCGGATCAAACAAAGACTACCCGCCAACGGAGGAAGCCGGTTTTCTCGAATTCGCCCGCAGCCTGCCGACGCAAGCCTTCTATGAAGCGATTCGAGATGCCGAGCCAATTTCCCCGATCTATGGCTATCGCAAGACGGAGAATCGTCACCGCCACTATGAACGGCTGGCGCGTTTCCCGGAGCGATTGGTCGTGACAGGTGATGCGTACTGTGGGTTTAATCCGATTTACGGCCAGGGGATGACGGTGGCGGCGCTGGATGCCCAGGCACTCGATCAACTGCTGCGCGAACAGGGGACCGCTGATCTCTCCGGCTTTGGTGCGAAAGCCCACCAGCGCTTTGCGGGAGCGGTTGAGAATGCGTGGTTGATGGCGACCGGTGAGGATTTGCGTTATCCCTGCACCGAGGGGGAGCGTCCTGGCATGATGGCGCGCTTTATCCAGCTTTACATGGATCGCTTGATTCGAGCCCTGCCAAGCGATGAAACTGCCGCGCTGGCCTTCATGCAGGCCATGAACCTGACACGTGCGCCAGCGGAGCTTTTCCGTCCGCGCATCATCTGGAATGTGCTGAAGGATACTTTCTCGAAAGCGCCCGATGAAAACCTCAACGCACCGCGCCAGGGCCACTTCCAGCCGCTGACCGCGCCCGGCGATTAACCGCCGCTGCGGGCCTGGACCGCCTGCCAGCCCATATAAATCCCGGCAACTGTCGCCACGGCGTTGATCTCGCCGGAGGCGATTTTCGCAAAGACTTCATCCATCGGCAGCAGGCGCACCGTGATGGCTTCGTTTTCGTCGAGATGCTGAGTGCCAGTGGGAAAAGCATCCAGCGCCAGGTAGAGGTAGATGTAATTCGTCATGCGGGTGGGGCTTTGCGATAACTTGCCCAGGTAGTGATACTCCGCCGCGTCGTAGCCTGTTTCCTCGATAAACTCGCGCCGTGATTCGGCCACCGGGTCGCCGGTCTGGGCTTCAAAGAAACCCGCAGGCAGTTCGAGCACCAGCTTGCCAACCCCATGCTTATACTGCTCCACCATTACCAGTTTCTGGTCGGGGGTGAGGGCAAAGACGCTGCCGACATCATTCTCTTCCAGCACGAAGTAATCATCAATCATCCGGCCATCTGGCAGCTCGCACACATCCTGCCGCAGTTTGACCCAGCGATTGTCAATCGGATAATGGGATTTGATTCTGCGCCAGTGCTGCATCACATACTCTCCAGGATAAACACGGTGATTTCGGGGCGGGCATTAAAACGGAGGAATGGTGAGATCATGCCCAGGCCGCGATTGGTGTACTGTACCATGTCCCCGACCTGATAACGCCCGGCGGGATAACGGTAGCCGAGTTCGGGGCGCACCGGCACGGGCAGCAGCGGCAGACGAATCTGACCGCCGTGGGTGTGGCCGGAGAGCTGCAAATCAAAGCGCCCGGTGGGCGCGCTGACATCCGCGAAATCCGGCTCGTGCGCCAGCAGCACGGCTGCGCCGGTCGGGGGCAGTTGGTCGAGCACAGCGTCAATGCAGTCCTGGCGCAGAAGGATGTTATCAACGCCAGCAATATGCAGTTGATCGCCGCCGCGCTGCAAGGTGTGGACACGGTTGGGCAGCTCGATCACGCCGCTGGCCTCCAGCGCGCGCCCGATGGTGTAGCGGTTGAAGCGATAATCATGGTTGCCGAGGACAGCCACTGTCGCATCAACTGGCTTCAGGCTGCGCAGTGGTTCGATCAGATCTTCGGGATGATAGAAGGTGCGGCGGTCGACAAAATCGCCCGTGATGGCGACCAGATCAGGCCGGATGGCGTTGACGATGTCGATATTGGCCTGCAAACGGTCGCGCGTCATCCAGCTTCCCATATGAATATCGGCAATCTGGGCGATCATGTAACCGTGGAAGGCTTTGCCCAGGCGCGGCAGTTGCAGCCGCACATAACGCACCTGAGTCCAGCCTGGTTCGATGTAGTGGGCATAGGCCACTGCAGCGGCCAGTGTCAGGCCGAACAAGGTGCTGATGGATTTCAATGGCAGCTTCATGTTGGGTTGGCTTTCAATTCAACTACCGCCTGCTGCGAGTAACGCGCGCCCTGTGGTGTCAGGGTGCTGGCAAACAGCACAAAACGATCCACGCGAAACGGTGCGGTGCGGAAATCGGCCTGCGCCTGTAAAAACGCATCCACTTCGCGCAGAGGGCGCTCCGTTTTGAGACGCGCCAGCGTGATATGCGGGCTGAAGGGGCGGCTTTCCGCATTGAAGCCCATATCGACCAGCGCCGCTGTGACCGCTGTATGCAGTTGGCCGAGCGCGGCGGGGGCTTTCACCCCCACCCACAGCACGCGGGGTGGTTTGCGGCTGCCGCCTGGAAAACGCCCAACCCCCTCCAGCGCCATCTCGAAAGGCGCGGCCTGCACCTGTGCCAGTGCTTCCTGCACGGCGCGGTTTTTCTCCGTCTCGCCGATGAAGAACAGCGTCAGGTGCATCTGCTCACGGCTGACCCAACGCGCCGTGGGGATAGGTGTTTGCAATTTCCCAAGCTGGTCTTTGACCGTGCCGGGCAGATCAATCGCGACGAATAAACGCATCACCAGAACAAAGGGCAGTGACGCCCTTTGAAACTAACCTTCCAGGACTGCCGGGTTGACGACGTTTTTGTATTCGCCCTTGAGCAGCGCGCTGACGATCAACCGCGCGGCTTCGACGGCGACGTTGACCTGGGCGTCGGCAGTGCTGGCTGCCAGATGCGGCGTGTCGATGACACCGGGCAGGCCCACCAGTGGATTATCGGTTGGCGGCTCCTGGCTGTAGACATCGAGCGCTACCCCGGCGACCTTCCCGCTTTTGATGGCCTCGGCCAGATCCACTTCGTTAATCAGCCCACCGCGCGCCGCATTGACCAGTCGCACGCCATCTTTCATGCTGGCGATGCTGCTGGCGTTGATCATCTCGCGGGTTTCATCGGTGATGAGGCTGTGCAGGGTGATAAAATCCGACCGGGCGTAGAGTGTGTCCAGATCGACCATTTCGACGCCCAGGTCTGCGCCAACATCGGCTGGAATGTAGGGGTCAAAAGCGACCACGGTCATCTCAAAGGCCAGCGCGCGCTTGGCGACCGCCCGGCCAATGCGTCCAAAACCGATAATGCCGAGTGTCTTGCCGCGCAGCTCCACACCCATATACGATTTGCGATCCCACTTGCCAGCCTGCATGGAGGCGTGACCCTGTGGAATGTGCCGGGCCAGCGCCAGCATCAGGCCGAAGGTGTGTTCGGCAGTGGCGATGGTGTTGCCATCGGGGGTGTTCATCACGACCACACCCTGGGTGGTGGCAGTGCCGAGATCGACATTATCGACGCCGACTCCGGCGCGGGCAATCGCCTTGAGCCTGGGCGCGGCCTGGAGCAGTTCGGCATCGGCAGTGGTCGAGCTGCGGATAATCAGCGCATCGGCCTCACCGATGGCCGCCAGCGTCTGCTCACGCTTCATGCTGCCGGGGGCGATCACGTTGATCTCCGGCGCGTCACTGAATACCGCCAGCGCGGCTTTATCGACATTATCGGGAATGAGAACGGTGTACGTAGTCATGCATCTCTCCTGGTGACATAGGTCAGGGAATTCTGCTCCCTGTAAACTGAGCAATCAACACTGCCGGGGCGATCTGCATGTCGTCCCTGGTGACACAAAGCCATAGATATGGCATGAATATTCAATGGAACTCCAGCCGCTGGCGAAATATTTTGGCACAGAAACGCCCTTCACGAAAGCCTGCACCCCAAACGCAACAAAAAGGGCGATACCCTGTGGTTCGCCCTGATGTGATCGTGATGATGATGGCGTTAAACACCCAGGAAATCGTCCAACCCGGCCAGCACTTCTTCCAGCTCCGAGGGCTGCATATCGCCCATGTGCGCGATGCGGAAGGTTTTGCCTTTAATCTTGCCGTAGCCTTTGTCCATCGAGAAGCCTTTACCCGACATGAACTTCGCCATCTCGTTGATATCGAAGTCTTTGGTATTGGCGACTGCGGTGACTGTGGGGGAGCGATAGCCATCCGCTGCGAACAATCCCAGCTCGCGGCTGAGCGCCCACTGGTGCGTCAGATCACGCATTTCCGTGTGCCGCTGCCAGCGATTTTCCAGCCCTTCGTTGAGGATGTCATCCAACTGCCGGTCGGCTGCAAACATCAGCGGGATGGGCGGTGTGGACGGGGTGTTGTTCTTGAGCAGGCTTTTCTCGATTTCAATGAAGTCGAAATAATAGCCGCGATTGGTCACGGCTTTGGCGCGTTCCAGCACGCGGTCACTGACCGCCGCAAAGGCGATGCCGGGCGGCAGCGCGAAGGCTTTCTGCGACGAGGTGAGGGCGATGTCAATGCCCCAGTCATCCACGCGCAGTTCCGCACCCAGGAAACCGCTGACCGTATCGACCAGCAGGAGGGTATCCTCATACTGGTTCACGACCTCGGCAATGGCCTGGATCGGGTTGGTGACGCCGGTACTGGTCTCGTTGTGGACCACACATACCGCATCGTAATGGCCTTTTTTCAGCGTATCGGCCACCATTTCAGGTGTGTGAGCCTGTCCCCACTCGACCTCGATGACATCCACGTCTTTGCCATTGAGATTGCTGACCTCGGCCCAACGCTCGCTGAACGCTCCACCCACGAGATGCAGCGCTTTCTGGTCATCGCGAATACAGTTGCGTGAAGCGCCTTCCCATAAGCCTGTACCGGACGATCCGCTGACAAACACGCGGCTTTCGGTCTGGAAAGCCTGCTTCAGCTTGCCTTGTAAACGGGCGAAAAGATCGGCAAAAGCGGATGAGCGGTGTCCGATCATCCATTCGGTCTGCGCTTCCAGAATCTCCGGGCGCACCTCTACCGGGCCGGGGATTACCAGCCGTTTATGTCCGTCAGTCTTCATGTTTGCTCGCTCCTCACCGGGATTGGTAGCTTGTGATAAACAGCACAAGAAGAATTATAACATGCCATTGGTATGAAACACAGGCGGCTTATTTAACAAATTCCCAACGCTGCGTGATGATTCGGGCGGTTTCCATCGCTTCACGAAAGGCGGCCTCGCTCTCAAAAGAAAGCTGCTTTAACACACGTTTCTCAACCGAGAAGGTGATGCGGTCTTCCTCAAAGCTCCAGGGCGTGATGGTGAGGCTATCGTCCTCACGTTGCGAAACCTCGTAGCGTTCGCCGTCCGGCCCCGGCGTAATCTCCAGCGCGCGGCCTTTGCTGGGAATCTCGTGCTTGCACAGGATCAACGACAGCCGGTCACCCCAGCGCATCATGGCATACACGCGGTCTACTTCGGCTTTTTTCATGCTGAGCTGCTGCCGCCATTTTCGCTGATTCTCGATCTGCTCATCCAGAAAGGCATCCATCTCTGCATCTTCGCCGCGCAGGCTTTCATATAAGAAGCTGTGATGACACGAAATCAGCAGCGCGACCCAGCGGCTTTGACGGCCTGCGGCGGAAATGACGCTGCGAGCTTTGATCTTGTTGGTTTCCAGGTCCATCTGCGTAAAATCCAGCGGCGCGCCCAGCTCGGATAAATGATGGGAACCATCCCAAAAATTCTCCTGATCGTCATGTTGGGCAACCGCGACCAGGGTTTCCGTCCAGCGCGGATGACGATATTTTCGGGGCCAGGTCGCAGTCAGTTCTGCTGCCAAAATCGCATGAGAACGCTGGTAGATGACCTCCCAGCCCTCCTTCAGTGGGTTTACAATCATCAAACAATCCCTTCAAATGAGGCGAATCTTTCAATTTTGTATCGTTCTTCACGCTTATTGTAAGGTAAGGTAGAATACATACCGGCGTTTACAAGTGAGAGATAGATATGAAATATCGACAACTCGGTCAGACTGATCTACAGGTCTCTACCATTGCTATGGGCTGCTGGGCCATCGTCGGTGACTCGACCTGGGGAGAGCAGGATGAAGCCGAGGCGCTTCAGACCATTCGCACCGCGCTCGATCTGGGCATTAACTTTTTTGATACGGCGGAGGGTTATGGCGGCGGTTACTCAGAGGAACTGCTGGGGCGCGCGCTTGGAAACCGCCGGTCTGAAGCAGTGATCGCCAGCAAAGTGAGCCAATCGAACCTGGCCCCGGACGAGGTGCGTGCCGCCTGTGAGCGCAGTCTCAAAAACCTGAATAGCGATTACATCGACCTCTACCAGATTCACTGGCCGAGCCGTGAGGTGCCATTCGCCGATACGATGGCAGAACTGGAAAAGCTGCGCGACGAAGGCAAAATCCGTGTGATCGGCGTATCCAACTTTGGCATTGGCGATATGACAGAGATGCTCGAAATCGGGCATTTTCAAAGTAACCAGCTCCCCTACAGCCTGTTGTGGCGGGCAATTGAATTCGACATCCAGCCACGCTGCGTGGCGAAACATATCAGCATCCTGCCGTATAGTCCGCTGCAGCAGGGCTTGCTGACCGGCAAATTTATGACGGCGGACGAAGTGCCGGAAGGCCGCGCACGGACGCGCCATTTCTCCGGCGAACGGCCCCAGGCACGGCATGGTGAGGCGGGTGCCGAATCGATTACATTCGATGCGATCCAGCATATTCTGGAAGTGTGCGAGGAAATCGAACAACCGATGGCGCAGGTGGCGCTGGCCTGGCTGCTGCATCAGCCCGGTGTGACATCGGTGCTGGCCGGGGCGCGTAACATCCACCAGATTCAGGAAAATGCCGCTGCTGCTGAGGTGGAACTCTCCGAGGATGTGCTGCAACGGATGGATGCAGTCACACAACCGCTCAAGCAGAAAATGGGGGCCGATCCTGATATGTGGTCTCCCGATTCACGGTACAGGTGATGCGATGAAGATGCCCTGGAAAACCATTACCACAATGTTGTTATTTTCGACGACGATGGTGGCAGGCGCGCAGGTATCGATTGCCGCACAGACCCAACGCGCCGCCAATGTTCGCAGCGGGCCAGGGATGGAATACACTTTGCTGGAACAGCTTGAAGCGGGACGCGAAGTGCTATTGACTGGACGCAGCACCAGCAATACCGCCTGGCTGCGCATGGAATTGCAGGGGCGCGAAGGTTGGATTATCCGCTACAGCCTGGAATCCGACGAGGATTTTACCCAGTTACGGGTGGTCAATCCACGCCGCCCGGTGCGAGTTCCGGCTTATCGCCCACCCGTGCAGGCGCGGGCCTCGCGCACGGTCAATGTGCGCTCCGGGCCAACGACCAGCGCTGAAGTGGTCAGCCAGCTCGAGGATGGTGAACGCGTGCCGGTGATCGGGCGCAGTGACGAACGCACCAGCTGGTTGTGGGTGGACCTGGATGGTGAAAAAGGCTGGGTCGCCTACTTTACGGTCGCCGTCGATGATGAGGTGGTTGATCTGCCGCTGGTGAGCAACAGCACCGCAGAAGAGACGAAGATTATTCCTCGCGCGGATACGGGGGTCACTGCCTATGTTTTCCGAACGGTGAATGTCCGCAGCGGCCCGTCGATTGAGTTTGAGCGCATCGGCCAGCTTGAGAGCGGCGATACGGTTGCAGTCACTGGGCGCAGTGATACCGGCAACAACTGGCTGCAAATCGAGTTCGAGGATATGGTGGGATGGGTCGCTTATTTCACGGTGAGTGTCTCCGGCAACCCGGACGCGCTGCCTGTTATTGAGATGGACCTCGACCCGACGCCAATCCCCGCCTGACCTGAACAATTGTACAGTTTTTGGAGATCCTGACAGCATATGTCAGGGTTTTGAGGTATCATGAACATATGTGCTGATATGCAACATTTTCCCATGAATCACCGTATACATTAATAGCACAAATACACCAGTTCATAAGGGTTGACAAAGGGTCAAAGTTGTAGTTAAATGAGCAGGTTGCCCACCACCTACTCGAAGCGCAGCCCGCGCTACCCTTCCCAAGGTTCAACCTGTTTTCTGCCCCTATATATGGAGGAAGGCGTTGTCCACCAATAGCGAGTTCACTGTCGAAACCGCATATCCATATAACCGCTCCGGGCCAATACGCTGGATCATTTCGCACGTATGGCGTTACAAGTTCTTCTTCTTGCTGGCCGTTGGCCTTTATCTTGTGGCATGGGCATCCTTCTCTGGCAGCCGCTATCTGATCGGTGTGGCGGCGGGGGAAATTGTCGACCCCACCTCACCAGATGGCCTGATTAAGGTCTCGCTGTTGATCCTGCTGGTGCTGCTCATCGGGGACAGCATCTCGGCGCTCTCCGGCAGCCTGTCGGTAGAGACACTGGCGCAGCGATTGGCGCGCGACTCCCGCGAAGAACTCTACATCAGCTTGCTTGGCAAGAGCCAGACGTTCCATGACCGGCAGCGTGTGGGCGATATTATGGCCCGCTCGACCGATGACGTAAACCAGCTCAACGTGATGATGAACCCGGGCGTGCTCTTCATCTCAGAGATGGTCCTGGGGTTGGTCGTGCCGATGGTTTACATCTCACTGGTGCGAGTCGACCTGCTGCTGGTGCCGATTCTGTTCGTGCTGCTCTTTGTCTTGCTGGTGCGGCGCTATATGGCGCGGTTGAACCCGGTCATCTCCAACCAGCGTGAAGCCTTCGGCGCGATGAACGCCGGGCTTGAAGAGTCGATCTCGGGTATTGAGATCGTCAAAGCCAGCGCACAGGAAGCATTCGAGCGCAAGAAGTTCTACAAGAAAGCACGCGCCTATCGCGATTACTTCGCCGAGCAGGGCCGGGTGGAAGCCCGTTATCTGCCGATGCTGATGTACGGCTTCGCGGTCGGGTTTGTGTTCCTGCACTGTATGATCCTCTACAGTCAGGGACTGCTGACGGTTGCCAACATCATCTCGGTGACGGGGTTAGTAGCGGCCATGCGCTTCCCGATCTTCGTCTCCATCTGGGGCTTTTCACTGGTGCAGTTGGGCGTGACCAGCGCCGGACGTATCCTGCGCATCATCAATGCCGAGACCGAACTGGACGAGAACCAGGGCGGATATCAGGCGAACATCGCGGGCGAGATCGTGTTCGAGAATGTCAGCTTCGGCTACGAGGACGGCGCGGTGCTGGAAGACATCTCCTTCCGCATCAAGCCGGGTGAAACCGTGGCGATTGTCGGCCAGACCGGCAGTGGCAAGAGCACGCTGACGGAGCTTATCAACCGCACCTATGATGCCACCAGCGGGCGCATCCTGATTGATGGTGTGGATGTGCGCGAATGGAACCTGACCGCGCTGCGGTCGCAAATCTCGAAGATCGAGCAGGATGTGTTCCTGTTCTCACGGACGCTGGCGGAGAACATCGCCTTTGGTGCGCCGGGGACGACTCAGGAACAGATCGAGCAGGCGGCGCACGAAGCCCAGGCGCATGACTTTATCATGTCGTTCGCGGAGGGTTATCAGACGGAAGTCGGCGAACGTGGCGTGACCCTCTCCGGCGGGCAGCGGCAGCGTATCGCGCTGGCGCGTGCCTTCCTCAGTGATCCGCGCGTGCTGGTGCTGGATGACTCTACCAGCGCGATCGACAGCGCCACCGAGGACGAGATCCAGAAGGCGATCCGCCGGGCGCAGGAAGGCCGCACGACGCTGCTGATCACGCACCGTCTATCACAGATCCGGTGGGCGGATCATATCCTGGTGCTGGAAGGCGGCAGGTTGATCGCCAGCGGAACCCATGATGAACTGCTGCGGGTCTCCGAGCCTTATCGCCGCATCTTCTCGCGCTATGACAGCGCGCTGCCACCGCTGGAAGCAGAAACCGAGACGGAAATCCAGACCGCTTAACCAGCCACGATGACCGTGAATCCAACTGTAGGGGCGCGCTGCGTCCCTACCCAGTGCTATTTTTACGGGATATGAAGGAGCGCATGACCGTATGGGCTTCATTATGGACGGCCTCGACGCCGAAGATTATGATCGTCAATATAAAGACCGGGAGCTGGTAAGCCGCATCCTGGGATATTTCAAGCCGCAGGCACCACGTATGCTGGCGGTGGCACTCGCAATTGTGCTGACCTCTCTGGTCAATACCGCGATGCCGATCTTTATCTCGCAGTCGCTGGATGAGCTGGTGCAGGACCAGGCCACCGCGACTCTGATCCGCATCACCGTGGTGATTATCGTCCTGGGGGTGTTGGGCTGGGGCTTTAACGCTGTTCGCCAGTGGTTATCTGCGGCGGCTATCGCCAACGTGACCCTCAAGCTGCGCGAGGACGCGTTCGACGCGGTGCTGCATCGTGACCTGTCGTTTTATGACCAGTTTCCATCGGGAAAGATCGTCAGCCGTGTGACTTCGGACACGCAGGCGTTTTCATCGGTGGTGACACTCGCCACCGACCTGATGAGCCAACTGCTCATGATCGTGCTGCTGGTGGGGTATCTGCTGACTGTCAGCGTGGACCTGACCATCATCCTGTTCATCCTGGCCCCATTTATTGTGGCGGTGGCGCTGGCGTTCCGCAAGATCGCCCGCAACACCGTGACTCAGTCCCGGCGGGTGAACGCGATTGTCAACTCGCACATCCAGGAGACGGTGAGCGGTATCGGTGTCGCCAAGACGTTCCGCCAGGAGCAGGCGGTTTACGACGAGTTTCTGGATGTGAACGCGCAGTCCTACAAGATCAACCTGCGCACCGGCTATGTGTTCAGCAGCATCTTCCCGCTCCTCAACGGCGTTGCGGCCTTCGGGACGGCGGCGCTGGTGTACTTCGGCGGGTTGCAGGTGCAGGGCGGGACATTCAGCGCGGGTGACTGGTACCTGTTCATTCAGGGTCTGGCACTCTTCTGGTTCCCGCTGACGAGCATCGCCTCCTTCTGGAGCCAGTTCCAACTCGGCCTGGCGGCAGGTGAGCGGGTGTTCGCGCTGATCGACGCTGAGCCGCGCGTGGTGCAGACCGGCAATCGCAAGCTGGATCACATCGACGGCGAAATCCGCTTTGAGGATGTGAACTTCGCTTACACCGACAAAGAACAGGTGTTGGAGAACTTCTCGCTGACCATCGCCCCCGGTGAAACGCTGGCGCTGGTCGGGCATACGGGCAGCGGCAAATCGAGCATCGGCAAGCTGATCGCCCGCTTCTACGAGTTCCAGGAGGGGCAAATCCTGATCGACGGTCAGGACATCCGCACGCTGGACCTGCATGAATATCATGGCAAGCTCGGTATTGTGACGCAGACGCCGTTCCTCTTCGACGGGACTGTGCGTGAGAACATCCGCTATGGTAAGGCCAGCGCGACCGATGAAGAAGTGGAACGCGTCGCCAAACTGGTCGGCCAGGGGGATTGGATCGGCATCCTGCCGAATGGGCTGGACACGGAAGTCGGGGAGCGCGGCGGCAGCCTATCGATGGGGCAGCGGCAGTTGGTCGCGCTGGCGCGTGTGCTGCTGCAAAACCCGTCGATCTTCATCCTGGACGAAGCGACGGCCAGTGTGGACCCACTGACGGAGACGCTGATTCAGGAAGGGCTGGACATCGTCCTGGAGAACCGGACTTCGGTGGTCATCGCGCACCGCCTGAGCACGATCAAGAACGCGGACCGCATCATCGTGCTGCGTGAGGGCGAGATCATCGAGCAGGGCACGCACGACTCGCTGCTGGCGGATGGCGGTCATTACGCAGAGTTGTATAACACCTACTTCCGCCACCAATCGCTTGAGTACATCGAAGACCTGCAAAACCTGCTGGCTGAAGCGTAATCAATCCACTTCCACCATCTTCGCTCTAACATCATGGGGCGGGGATGGTGTCTTTCTCCCTCTTTCTGACCACAACACCGATCATACTTAGAAACTCTCACCTATATCACGCCATGTTGGATTAAGCAGTGGCAATCCATCTACTGTTATGATGAATTCTTCACCTGTAGCAACCAAAAATAGACGAATATCACTAAACGCATTATAGTGTGTGCCAATAGCAATCCAAGAATCATCACTTGACCATGTCAGCGAGCGAATGTCATATACTGGTAAATCTGAAACACCTAATGTGCGAAGTTCTCCTGTACTTATTTCTACTACTGAAATACCCGTTTGATGTGTCGGAATACCCTCTTCTTCCTTCAATTCAACAGATTTCATAGCAATCAATTGCCCATCATTTGACCATGCTATTGGACACCCAAGCGAGCTCGTTGGTTTGGTGGTTAGGTCTAACTCTGAAAGACGCTCCAAATCCAAATCATAAATCTGGAGTAGATTTGCACTTGGGAAGGGGAAGTCTTTTTCTTGGAAGAGGTTTGAAATTGATGCAAAAGTTCGACTATCGTGTGACCATGCAACGCATTGTCTATAGCTAGTAGCTGTCACCAATTTAGATTGCTGCGTTTCCAAATTAAACAGGTATAGACTGTATGTTTCTGGTTGCCGAATATCATTAGCATGTGTTTCTGTGGGAGTGGCTGACAGTGATAGGGTTTGATAAAGTAGGTATTTAGCATCAGGAGACCAATAAACTTGAGTTAGCTCTTCGGAATCCGAAAGTGGAATAATAATTTCGGTTTCTTCATCCAGTGAATTGAGAAATCTGCTAACGATCTGAGGAAACCCCATCCTAGACTTGCTTATAAAAAATAGTGTTTCACTATCAGACGACCATGCTATCGGGTAATCGAGAAGATGAGGCTGGTATAACTCTATTTTCGGTAGAGCGATACGGTCAAAATCGCTTGTGTAGATTTCAGGAGTTA
>JAIOHN010000865.1 GCA_019912985.1 Anaerolineae bacterium
TGTAGATAGGGCTATTATGGCTAAATGACCTTGCACATGCTACTCATGGGAATATGATGTTCCCCTGCGCATATACACCACTCTTGCGCTGGTTTGCTGAGTTGCCTACGGTTCAGGCGTTGGTGTGAGCTTGGTCTCCAAATCAGCGACCACATCAAGCAGCCAATCCGGCGTGTTACTCTCGCCACCAATCAGATCAATATATTGGCGATAGATGTCCAGGGCCTCGGCTGTAGATCTCTGAAGGTAATACGTTCTACCAAGCTCCCAATAACCATCAAGATACTCTGGATCGAGTTCGATGACGCGCTTGTAATCCGCAATAGCTGCATCGATATCACTATTGGCATAGTAGGCTTTTGCTCGATAGTAATAAGCGTCCCGATACTCAGGATCAAGCTCAATGACTCGACTATAATCCGCCAGTGCTTTCTCATAATCTTCATAGAGGCTGTAGATACTGGCTCGATCGTAATAAGCATCCCGATATTTCGGGTCAATTTCGATAGCCCGACTATAATCCGCCAGTGCCGCTTTGAGGTCACCTTGCTGATGAAAAATCTTCCCTCGGACGTAATGAGCATCCCGGTTTCCTGGATCAAGCTGAATGACCCGATTATTATCCGCCAACGCCCCATCTATATCGCCCAACACATAGCGCGCACCCGCTCGGCTGAAATAGCCTTCGACATGGGTGGGTTCCAGTTCGATAACTTGGTCAAAATCAGTTAATGCCTTATCCCAATCCTCATATCGAACATAGATCATGCCTCGGTGAAAATAAACTTCAGCATTCCTCAGGCCAAGTTCAATCGCGCGATTATAATCGGCCAGCGCTGTGGTTATTTCCCCTCGTTCGTAGTAGCTTTCTCCCCGACCAGCGTAGGCCTCTGCATCCTCCGGATTCAACTCGATGGCCCGCCGATAATAAGCAATCGCACCTCTAAAATCGCCCTCATCATAACGGACATCACCGTAGTAAGTGAAAATTCCTGCCATACTGGGGTCGAGGGCAACAGCCTGTTCGAAATCGGCACTTGCTCGCTCCCAGTCTCCCTCCATCCTGTAAATATCACCACGAATAAGGTAGTTGTCAGCATTACGAGGATCGAGCACGATAGCAACATTGAAATCGGAAAATGCTTCCTCTACATCTCCATGTTGATAATGAGCTCGTCCTCGGTTGATGTACACTCCAACTTCGCTTATGCCGAGTTCTATTGCCCGATCGTAATCGGCAATCGCACGCGCCCAGGATTCTTGCCAGGCGTAAGTCAGACCTCGATTGTAATAAGCCTCTGGATCATCCGGATTAAGCCCAATCACTCGAGTGTAGTCGAGTGTCGCCAGGGCGAAATTCCCTTCCACAGAATAAACGTATCCACGTGTCATATAGATCTCAGCGTTTCGAGAATCAAGGGCAATGGCAAGATCAAAATCGGAAAGTGCTTTCTCCACATCTCCAAGCTCATAGTGAGCCTGCCCCCGGGCGAGGTATGGTATGACACTGTCTATACCAAGTTCTATTGCTCGATCATAATCGGCAATCGCACGCGCCCAATCCTCTTGAACAGTGTAGGTAGTAGCCCGGTTGTAATAGACGTAGCTATCGGTTGGATCAAGTTCAATCGCCCGTGCATAATCCGCCAGCGCTGCTTTGACGTTTCCCTGATGAGCATAGGAATTTGCTCGGCTACTGTAGGCAAAGGCGGACTCGGGATCAAGCTGGATGATCCTATCATAATACACAATGGCACCCTCCCATTCCTCTTGGTCGTAGAGCGCCTCTGCGAGATCATAGAAATCGTCCGCATCGCCAAAGTCAAGGGCTATGGCCTGGTCGAAATCGTCTAACGCCGCCTCCCAATGCCCCTGATCAAAACGGACTATTGCTCGTTGAAAGTATGCATAAGCATTGTTGGGGTCAAATTCAAGCGCGCGGCTGTAAAAAACAAATGCGCGTTCCAGGTCACCTTCCAGATGCAGCATATCTCCCTGACTCTCATAAACGGAGCCCCACTCAGGCTCAAGTGCAGCAGCCCGGTCGAAATCCGCCAGCGCGGCATCCCAATCGCCCTGGCTGCTATAGATAAGTCCGCGGCTGACATAAGCCTCGGCAAATTCAGGGTTGAGCGCGATCGCCCGGTTAAATTCCGCCAGTGCGGCATCCACATCACCTTCGCCATTGTAGATAAAAGCACGGCTGTAATAGGCAAAGGCAAATTCTGGATCAAGCTCGGTGACTCGATCAAAATCTGCCTTTGCCGCCGCCAATGAGTCCTGTGCGGAGTAGGCAAGTCCCCGATAAAAATAAGCCAGTACATATGCCGGATCTATCTCAATGGCGCGATTAAGGTCCGCCATAATCCCATTCTCATCCTCAAAAAAATAACGGAGGATCCCACGATTAACGTAGAGTTCGGGTATTTGCGAGTTCAGCTCAAGCGCCTGCGTGTAAAACCGTGATGCGGTTTCCCAGTCCTCTTCAAGTACGTGATTGATATAGCCTTTATAAAAATAGAGCGCCTCCAAACTCATTTTGCGCTGCCGCTCTATCTCTACCGGCACCAATCCAATCGCGCGATTAATATACGCCATTGCCTCAGCTTCCTGATTGCCCAGGTAGAGAAGCTGCCCCAGAGTGAAGTTCAAGGCATACTGGTAATCATCAACCAGCGAAACAAACAGGCGTATTTCGGTGATTGTGCGCTCCACCAATGTCTGTTCCAGTGTGAGATTCGGGTTGCTCCATTGCGAGGTGATGGTGAAGTTGGTCTCCGCCACCGGGCCATATACACTCCCCCAGATCACCCATGTCGCATCATACCGGTCGCTCAACGCACGTGCTTCTGCCTGTGTCTGGATCACTTCCGGCACAGCCACCACCCGCGCACGAACCTGATCATCCAGTGCCTGGATGGCATCATCGACCACAGCTTTCCACGCCTGCTGGGGGTCAATCCCGTGGTCGCTGCTTTGCTCGAACGGCGCTACCAGCACCAGAATCTCATAACCATCCACATCAGCAGGGGAAACCGGAATTTCTGTTGGGGATTGTGCCTGAGCGACACTCACGCTCAGCAGCACAACAAGCATAAAACCGACCCACCGCACCATACGTCGCCTGACCATATCAAACCCTTAATAACACTGCTTACTTTTTAACTATAATCGCAAAATAACCTTGCAGGCATTAATCATTTCCAGGCGCTTAAATTATTCGGCAGGCTGCATTCTATGTTACAATGCGCGGCGATTTGCGAGATGCAGCACACAGGAAAAACACCCATGAGCGACTGTAAAGCCATCATCGGCCTGGAAGTCCACGCCGAACTCATCACCCACAGCAAAATGTTCAGTGCCTGCCCGGTGGTGGACAGTGTGACCGTCCCCCCCAATACCGCTGTCGACCCGGTATCCCTCGGCCTGCCGGGGACCCTCCCGGTCGTGAACCAGCAGGCGGTGGAAATGGGATTGATGGTCGGGCTGGCGCTCAACTGCGAAATCCCGCCGATCAACCAGTTCGCCCGCAAAAGTTACTTCTATCCCGACCTGCCCAAAGGCTATCAAATCAGCCAGTATGATCGCCCGCTGGCGATCAACGGTTACATCGACATCGACCTGGACGATGGCAGCACCAAGCGCATCCGGGTGCGCCGCGCGCATCTGGAAGAGGACACCGGCAAGTCGATTCATGTCGGCAGCGCCAGCCTCATCGACTACAACCGTGCAGGCGTGCCGCTGCTGGAAATCGTCAGCGAGCCGGACATCAACAGCGCTGAAGAAGCCGAAGCCTATGCCCGCACCCTGCGCGCGATTCTGGTCTACCTGGGTGTCAACGATGGGGATATGTCCAAAGGCGTGCTGCGGGTCGAGCCAAACATCAGCGTCATGCACAAGGATGACACCGAATATCGCACCCGCACCGAGATCAAGAACCTCAATAGCATCCGCAACCTGTACCGCGCCAGCGCTTACGAAATCCAGCGCCAGATCGCGGTCTGGGAGCGCGGCGACGAGGTCAAGCAGGCGACAATGGGGTGGGATGAACAGAAACAGCGCACTGTTGTCCAGCGTTACAAAGAACGCGCCGACGAATACCGCTATTTCCCCGAACCGGACCTGCCCGTGCTGGAAATCAGCCGCGAGTGGGTCGAGACGGTGCGCGAAATGCTGCCAGAGCTGCCCAACACCAAGCGCCAGCGCTTCATGGATGAGATGGGCCTGGGCGCGTATGATGCCGCGCAGTTGGTGGCGGATAAAAGCATTGCCCATTATTACGAATCCGTGCTGGCACACGGCGCGGATGCGAAAGCCACTGCCAACTGGATTCTCGGCGGCCTGTTCACCATCATGAATGCCAACAATGTCAGCCGCGAGGAGATCGAACATACCAAAATCAGCGCGGCCCAATTTGCAGAACTGGTCAAGCTGGTCGATGATGGCACGCTCAACAAAGGCAGCGCGACCACTGTGCTTGAGGAGATGTGGGACACAGGCGCGGACCCGGCAGCGATTGTCGAGGCGAAGGGGCTGGCACAGGTCTCCGACACAGGCTTGATCGGTGAGCAGGTCGATCAGGTGCTGGCGGCCAACGATAATCTGGTGCAATCCTATCTCGGTGGCAATGAGAAGGTCTTTGGGGCCATGATGGGCAAGACGATGGGCGCGCTCAAAGGCAAGGGCGATCCACAGGTAGTGCGTCAACTCCTCATGGAAAAGCTGCAAGCGCTGAAAAGTCAGTAAGTCGCTGAGGGCATCTGTAGATGCCCTTTTTGATCCTTATCGGCCCCACCAATCCCCCCGGTTTTGGGTGGGTGAGCAGGGGATTTACAA
>JAIOHN010000866.1 GCA_019912985.1 Anaerolineae bacterium
ACCCACACGTTCGACCGTGTGACGGCGACCCACATCTTTCATCTTGTTCCTGGCTGGAAAGATGCGCTGCGCGAGGTGGCACGGGTACTGCAAACCGGTGGCCTGTTGCTAAGCTGCTGGAACGCGGGGCCAGATGACCACCCCTTCGACGTGCTGCACAAAGCGTGGCGCACGGTGGTCCCACAACAGGAGGAAAAGGCGGTCGGCGTTCCCCGTGATCGTTTCAATACATTCCCCCAGGATGAAGGATGGCAGCCTGTAGGGGATCGTCTCTCGGTTGAGTATGCCGAGACATCCACCCCGGCGGCGTTCATTGCCCGCCACGAAAAGCGCATCTATTCCGGATCATGGCGGCTGACTGATGAACAGGTGGCAGAAGGCGTCGCCGCCATGAAAGCCGTCGCCGCTCAGGAATTTCCCAATCTGGAACAGGTCGTCAACTCAGTTCGTTCGTTCAACGTCCAGGCATACCGTCCACCGCAGGCATAGAAAGCAGCGTAACCATGATCGAATTCTCCACATTTTTGCCGTTTTTGTTGGCGTCCCTGGCGCTGATTGTCGCACCAGGACCCGCAGTCTTGTATATTGTCACGCGCAGCATTGACCAGGGGCGCAAAGCTGGATTGGCGTCTGTCATGGGAGTTGGCCTGGGGAACTTTGTGCATGTGCTGGCAGCAGCGTTTGGAGTCTCTGCCCTGCTGGCGTCCTCCGCACTGGCATTCAGTCTTGTCAAGTATCTGGGTGCAGCTTATCTGATTTACCTGGGCCTGCGCACCCTGTTTCGGCGTATTCCCCACACGGAACAAACCGCACCTCCGCCACAGCCGCTGAATCGCATCCTGCGCCAGGGCATCATTGTTGCCACCTTCAATCCCAAAACGGCGCTGTTTTTCCTGGCCTTTTTGCCGCAGTTTGTGAACCCGGCACGCGGCCCGATCGCCTTCCAGATGCTGTTTTTGGGCGTGACCTTTGTCACCATCGCTATCGCCAGCGATAGCCTGTACGCAGTCCTGGCAGGAACCACCAGCCAGTGGCTGCGTGGCAACCTGCGTTTTCTGCGTGTCCAGCGCTATCTCAGCGGCGGGTTGTACATCGCCCTCGGACTGGTCGCCGCAACATCCGGTTCCAGCAACAGCAAGTGAGCTATTCTTCCAAGATTGAGCAGTCGAGATCATCAGGACGAATGGCCTCAGCCCAGCGGCGCTCAAACTCGCCGAGATACTGGCGGGCGAGGTCACGATCCTCAATGATGATCATGTTCTCGTCGTTGGATGTGGTGGCATTTTCCGAAAAGTTCAACGAACCCGTGATCACTACCCGGTTGTCGATGATAAAGACCTTGTGGTGCAGGATAAAGGGATTTCCATCCTGACGGGCATCTAACCCTGCGCACCATAAGCGGGTGAGTTCACTGTAAGTTGTTTCGCTGCCTACTCGTTCAAAAATGCCGCGCACAGTCACGCCATTGGCCGCCCGTTCGACCAACGCGTCGGCGATGTCACGCTCGGTAAACGAAAAAGTCATGAAGCGTACGGATGACTGCGCCTCGCTTACACGGTCCACCACCGTGTTGAGTGCATCATCCTCCGCCGCGAACACCGTCTGGATGGGAACACCCTGCTCAGTAAAGCTGACGCTGTTGCCCCTGGGCGAGCGCACCCCAAACGACTTCTGGAGGAACATCTCGTCGAACTCAGCCTGATAGCTCAGCACCACACGATTTGAACGTAGAGAGATCAAATTGTTGTTGTTGCGATAGACGCCATTGATGGTGTAATTCAGCGAACCGGTCCAGACCTGTTCGCTGTCAATAATCATGAACTTATTGTGCATCAACGCACTGCGATTATCGGGGACTACCGGTATACCCGCATCAATCAACTGTTGGACGGTGCTATCATCATCCTCGATGCCGTGTTCGTCATCGGTCACCATGCGCACGACAACGCCGCGCTGTTTGGCATCCAGCACAACCTGGGTCAGCAGTGGATCGTTGAACTCGAAGGCAGCGATGTCGAGTGTGCGCTGAGCGGCAACAATCGCCGCCGCCAGTGGGTTATCTATCCCGCCCATATAAGTTGACAGGTCACGGCTACCGGTCGGTGCGGTGAAGTACACCTGCCAGAAACTCTTGGCCGCCCCAAAGCCCTGCGGGATCGCGATCTCGACGACGGTATTGGACCCATCTGCGACACGCGTGCCAACCGGCGGCGGCGTCCCCGTGACCGATGGTGGTTGGGTTTCTGGAGGAGCGCTGGTCACAGTTACTGCTGGCGGTGTGGTCACCACCAATGTCGGCTGACCGAGTATATCGAGAATTTCGTTAATATCGATGCCTGTGATCCCAGACGCAATCAAAGCCACCAACAAAATCAGGATGGCAAGGAGAGACGCCAGGAGTGAGCGTGGGCTGCTCTGGCTGGAATTATTGTTCTTCTTCGTCATTCACATCGTCCTGTTGCGTGTCGCGATTTATATGCCAGAGATCGGCAAGCCAACTACTCAAGGTGAGTTTTGTTTCTGTGGACTCGGCAGGTGGTTCGGGAGGAATTTCCGTCTCAGCCTGGGAATCAGATCCTGGTTCGGCAGGGGTTTCAACCAAAGATGAGGATTCCGCCTGCGGCGTATCCTGGTTTACATAGTTAATCAGGGATTCGAGATTGGTTTTGATGTCCTCTGGTGCGGTCTGTGCAAGAAAACCGCCCGGTTGCAGCCCCACCGACTGTGCGGAAGCGTCGATACGCTCCATTGAGGTCTGCGCCTCATCTGGTGAAAGGTTCATCCGGCGCGCAGCAAAACGACTCATACGGGTAAGCAGACGAATCAGCTCGCTGTATTGCTCATCGAAAGCCGCGTCATCCAGATCCTGTGCCGCCAGTCGGCTGACCTGATCGGTCCCCCACTTGAGCAGGATTTCCGCTTCTTCGTCAATCAACTCGTCACGTACGCTGGTTTCCTGATAGAGCTGCTGGATTCCGCGCTCTGCCTGTGCTTCAGACATGACTTTCCTCTCGTTGGCTCATGTCATTCTAGCAGGCCAGATCATTCGCAGCAAAATTCCAGCATGTATCCAAATAAAAATCTCCGGTCGCAGGTCATCCTCGCCCCGGAGATTTTGTTGAATAATGGATTTGACGATGTAAAGTGAAAACTTAGTCTCCTACAGCAGGAGCGCTGGAACGGCTCTCGCTTCCAGAAACCGAGCCACCATCCGCTGGGAGGACATCCGGCCAGACCGTAGTGCCATGCTCGTAGACATCGATACCGATTTCGTCGGCCTTCGGATTGACGCGCAGGCGATTCACGGCCTTCAATGCCAGGAACATGACCGCGCCGGTTACGCTAACCCAAACCGCCACACCGACCACACCGATGATCTGTGTGATAAGCTGATCGGCACCCGCGCCCAGCAGCAAACCATTGCCACCCAGCTCAGGCTGACCCACCAAACCGATCATGAGCGTACCAACAATACCGCAAGCACCATGTACTGCGAAGGCACCAACCGGATCATCAATCTTAAGTGATTCAAGCAAATCCGCGGCCAGGATCACCACGAAACCGCAGACCAGACCGATCACTACAGATGCCCACGGAGCCACAAAAGCACAGCCAGCGGTAATACCAACCAGACCTGCCAGTGAACCATTGAGTGTCGCGCTCAGATCCCACTTGCCAGAACGGAAGAAGATGAAGAACATGGTTGCCATCGTACCAGCCGCAGCAGCCAGGGTGGTATTCACTGTCACCAGACCCGTGAGGCCAGCATCACTCATACCCAGTGTGGAACCAGGATTGAAGCCGTACCAACCGAACCACAGGATCATCGTGCCGATCGTCGCCAGGGCCATATTGTGTGGGCGTGGCGGAGAGCCAAAAACGCGTCCCTTGCGCGGGCCAAGCATAATGGCACCGACCAGGGCGATTACACCACCCACGCTGTGAACGACCGTACTGCCTGCGAAATCCAGGAAACCGCGCTGTGCCAGCCAGCCACCGCCCCAAACCCAATGCACCACGATGGGGTAAATCACCAGGGCAATGATACCACTGTAGATAATGTCACCGACGAAATCCGTGCGCTCAGCCATCGCGCCGGTCGCAATGGTGCTGGCGGTGGCCGCAAAGGCGAACTGGAAGAAGAACAGCGTCAGGATGCTCAGGCCATCGCCGTTAAAAATGGCTGCGCCATCGGAGAAGGTGATGGCATCCCCCAAGAAGAAGTTGGATGTCCCGAATAATCCACTGCCATTATCAATGCCAAAGGCTAATCCAAACCCAACCGCCCAGAAGAGTAATCCGGTTAACCCGGCGTCCATGAAGTTTTCCAGAAGGGCATTCACCACACCCGATTGACGGATCAACCCCGCCTCGAGCATCGCAAACCCAGCCTGCATGAAGAACACAAGCATACCCGTGAGAAGAACCCAGGTCGTATCAATCTGAACCTGAAAGTCAGGACCAGCTTCTACAACTTCTTCGGTGGCAGGTGCTTCATCGCCGCTATCGTCCTGTGCAACAACCTTGATACCGAACATAACTAATGTGAGAGAGGCAACAGCCAGTATAAGCATGCGCTGCCAAAATCGGGTCGTTCCCTTGCGTTTCATGGTTATTCCCTTTGTGAGAACTAAGTCGAGCGTTTCCCCGTGATCAAAGCCAGCACGGGCTGGTGTTACTGAAACGCGTTACACCTGATGATCATCCTGGTATATTCCCTAACCCCCTTTCATCCACGAAGCCCCTCTCTAGTGAGAGGGGCTTCATTATCATCAGTAATTACTTCTTGTCCTTGACTTTCTCTCAGTCTCCGACCGCCGGTGCGCTGGACCGTGTATCTGTTCCAGCCATCGAGCTGCCGGGCATGGGGAGTAGGTCAGGCATAACCGAAGCACCATGTTCGTGTACGTCGATACCGACTGCCTCAGCCGCCGGCGACATCCGTAGAACACCTAGCGCTTTGATCGCTGTAAACATCACTACACTGGCGAGTGTGACCCAGATCGCCACGGCACCAACACCGATAATCTGAGTAATGAGCAGGTCTAAACCGCCGCCCACGAACAGGCCAGCCGCGCCCCCGGTCAAAGCCGGGTTGCCCCAGAAACCGATGGCGAGTGAACCCATCGCCCCACAAGCGCCGTGTACCGCAAAGGCACCTACTGCGTCATCCACTTTGGCGGATTCCACGATCCCTGCCACGATGACGACCAGCACACCAGCGGTAATACCGATCGCGATTGAAGCGACAGGGGAGACAAACGCACAGCCCGCAGTGATGCCAACCAGTCCAGCCAATGCCCCATTCAGGATAAAGGCCAGGTCCCATTTGCCACCTTTGGTAAAGTAGACATAGAACATCGCTGCAAGTGCGCCAGCACAGGCTGCCAGGGTTGTGTTTACAGCCACCAGACCCAGTGCGTTTACATCTGAAGCCGCCAGTGTGGAACCCACATTAAAGCCGTACCAGCCGAACCACAGGATAAACGTACCCAGGGTCGCCAGCATCAGGTTTGACGGTGCAGGTGGTTTACCGAAGACACGTCCCACGCGTGGCCCAACAATGATGGCACCGATGAGAGCAACAATGCCGCCAGTCTGGTGTACCACTGTACTACCCGCGAAATCGAGGAAGCCGCGATCAGCCAGCCAACCACCACCCCAGGTCCAGAACACGACCAATGGATAGACGATTAGCGCAATGATCGCGCTGTAGATCAGCTTGCCGCGGAAGTCAGTACGTTCGGCCATCGCGCCGGTTGCAATCGTCGCGGCGGCACCAGCGAACGCGAACTGGAAGAAGAAGGCGACAAATACTGCCCCCTGGCCTTCAGCCGTGCCGTCAATACCACCCAGAGCAAACTCTGGCGCACCAAAGAACAGGCTTCCTTCTGTGCTGGCAAAGGCAATCCCGTAACCTACCAGGAAAAACACAATACCAGTAACGGCTGCGTCCATGAAGTTTTCAGCCATTGAATTCACAGCGCCTTTGGCACCGATAAAACCACCTTCTAACATGGCGAACCCGGCCTGCATAAAGAAGACCAGGAAACCAGCAAGGAGCACCCAGGTCGCGTCGAGGTTGGCCTGAACTTCATCAGCGGTGAGTGCCGCTTCCTCAAGTACAGGTTCTTCGGCCACTGCTTCCACAGGGGCGTCTTCAGCTGCGGTGTCATCCTGGGCAAAGCCGGCATATGTAAAGACCAGCAAGAAAATTGTGCCCAGTCCTACTGCGATTAGGCGCTGCCACATCTTTGAGCGTCTAAACCTCATTTTCAAGTTTCCTCCTGCGTGTTACGCGTGTAGATGTGAGAAGTGTACAATCCCACTTGGAGGCCTTTCACGTGAACATATTATGAAGTTTCACCCCGAAGTTTTGGCACATTTTGACAAATAAATGTCAAAACGTGGTATTAAGGCATAAATGTGGAATTTTTGAGGCAATCACACAAGGTCGAAAAACGAGGTTGTCAAGTAAACACGACCTTTTGTTGTACGAAGTACACAACGTAAAGATAAGCGCAGGATAAGAATTTGGTGATTTAGACTGACAAAATCACCAAATCCCCCTTGAGATCGCGCAATTTATTATGGAAGTCCTACAAGGCTTCGACAGGAAGCCCCTCGAGCTGCATGATTTTGAGCGCATTTGTGGTTGGTGAGGGGCCGGAACGCAGCTTGTAATCGAACTCCATGCGGCCATTGATGACCTCTTCGCGGAAATGCTGGTTGCGAACCGATTCGATCTCGTCCGCCAGATGAATCAACTCTAGGTCATGCGTGGAAACGATCCCCAGGCAGTTGCGCCCTACCAGTGCGCGAATATAAGAAAAGCTGCCGCTGAGGCGCTCACGATTGTTGGTCCCCTTGAAAATTTCGTCAATCAGGAAGAACAGCGGATAAGGATGATCCTGGTCAAGCGCATCCAGCAGCGCCTTCAGGCGGCGCACTTCTGCATAGAAATACGAAAAACCGTCCGTCACCGAGTCTGATACTTTGATGCAGGTGAACAGGCGGAATGGGCCGGTTTCGAGCGAGGCCGCATTGACTGGTGCGCCCGCGTACGCCAGTGCCAGATTGACGCCCACCGTTCGCAAGAATGAGCTTTTCCCGGCCATATTCGAGCCGGTGATAATCACTACCGAGCCACGATCCGCCAGTGCAAAGTCGTTGCACACTTTGCGCTCATACGGAATGAGGGGATGGCCGACAGCTTTTGCACTGAAAAGAGGTTCTTGTGCCAGTGTTGGAAAGTGATAATCCGGATTGAGGTAAGCGAAATTCGCCAGCGAACACAGCGCTTCCAGCTCAAACCAGGTATTGAGCCAGCGTGGGAGCTGCACGGCAACCTGAGCTTTGCGCCGCTGAAAGAGATAGGCGACCGTATAATCCCAGGGCACGAAGATATTGAGTGCAAACCACAGAATCGGGTTCCCGCGTATGCTGGCTGCCGAGACCAACCAACCGATATATCGAAGCTGTGTCGAAGGACGATGGTCACGGTTAGTAAAGGGTGCGCATAGATCACGCAGACGGGCGCTGTGCGGATAGCGGCGGGTTTCGAGATAACGGAAGACAGCGTTGAGCCGGTCGAATAT
>JAIOHN010000867.1 GCA_019912985.1 Anaerolineae bacterium
GCAAACGGCCATATGGAACAGGAAATCATGACCATTATTCCCAGCCTGAATATGGTGGTCGCTGCACGCGGCGATTGGGGAACCTTTGAACCGGGGAATGCCGATGCCGGTATGAACCAAAACTTGAAACTCCTGTCAGAATCGGCAATCGGACCAGCGCCCAATACGATCGTGTCTTCAACGCCAGTTCCCTCTGACGAAGGTTTTCTGTCAGGACAGGTGATCCTCAATCCTGATAATCCGCGTTACATGGTCTACAACCGTGATGACGATGCGGATGGTCAATTGGACCCCTTTTTCTGGGCGGGCCCGGGTGGACCGGAGGGCTTTCTCTTTAGAGGGTCCATCAATCCCGACGGTACGAGAACGGGTGATCAGCAAGCCATCATAGATGCCATTGGGAGTAGTGGTGCAAATGCCATGTATGTTCAGATGGTGCGTTCGCATGGCGGCGACGGCGAGAGTACCCACAATCCCTGGCAAAATAACGACCCCAGTCAGCCGCTGAACCAGGCTGTGCTTGATCAGTGGGATGGATGGCTCGCTGAGATGGATCGGCAGGGGATTACCGTGCTGCTTTTCTTCTACGATGATTCAGCCAACCCCTTTCCGACAGGTGATGCCGTGTCAACTCACGAACGCAGCTATATCGAGGGGATCGTGAACGCATTCGAACATCACGAGAATATCATCTGGGCCATCGCCGAGGAGTATCACGAGGCCCTATCGGATACTCGAACCAGTGCTATCGCTGCTGAAATCCGGGCTGCGGATGATCATAATCATCTGATCGCCGTTCATCATGCGACGGGTGATAACACCATGAACTTCCCCGATGACCCCAACATTGAAATTTTTGCTCACCAAAGTGACTCCACAGACGAGACTGAGCTTCATGCGGATGTGATGACGGCGTTCGATGACGCAGCCGGGAGATTTCCGGTCGTAATGTCTGAAGGCCTCAACAGTCATGGCCCCGCGTTACAAAATGGGGATCGCGCCGCACTTCGACGACTCAACTGGGCGACTGCCATGGCTGGAGCCTCCGTCATGGTTTTTGGGACGTGGGAAAGCAGCGACCAGTTTGGTGATGGCGCACCCACTGAAGCCATGCTAGCGGATTGGGGCAGGCAGCGCCAGTTCTTTGAACGCACGAGCTTCCATGAAATGGTGCCGGATAACAGCCTGAAGTCCGGCGACACGCAGCACCTGCTGGCGAATCCAGGCGAGGCCTATATCGCTTATGCATCAGATTTATCTGAAAGTATGGGCATTCATGAGATGACCGCCGGCACCTACACGCTCACCTGGCTGGATACCGTATCTGGCGCGACCGTTACGGAAACCCAAACCCTCGATGCTGGTTCGCAACACTTCGCAAAACCAGCCGACCTGGGCAGCGAAGTCGCACTCTATATCCAGAAAAACAGCGAGTCTCCAGCGGCAGTCGATTGATGGCGGCTGTCAAATTGAACACGCAGTGCTCATGAGGACTGTTTCGCACTCGCCTTTACGCTTGCTAGTTGACGCAGGAGGTTTTTAAAGACCTGATTTGCTATACAATGATCTGTGTGAATGCCGGCTATTTATAGTTTGGAATGCCAGCGATAAGTAGTCGGCGCGTCAATCCTGCAACGACTTCGCAACCTGCTGCGTTTAGGATAGCGACATGGATCAGCCACCAAAGTATAAACCACCTGAACTGCGCGAAAACCCGAATAAGCGCAGAAATCAGTACGTTGCCCTATTCTTGGCGATCATTCTGATACTTGTGGGTGTGTTTGTGTTCCTCGCCTACGATGAAAAGTATGCGTTTCTTATTTCCATGGTCATAGCTCTGATTCCGCCGATTGTCGCGCTGATGCCACAACCGCTCATGCTGGATTATGCAGATAGTGAAGGCAAAAAACCTCAGGATGAGAACCGCGCGAAGATGCTCTATAGCGTCTACCGCACATGGATTGAGGGTGCGCTGCGTCCGAATCTGCCCGCCGGGGTGATTGATCTGGGATTGGGACTGCAACCGGATGCGGTCCTACACCGTGCGAATTACGACGATTACAAGCTGCCTGACTCGAGTCATGACATTCTCCAGGTATTTGACGATATGCGTGGTGAACTGCTCATCCTGGGGGAACCGGGCAGCGGCAAGACCATCCTCATGCTGCAACTGGCGGAGCAGCTTCTAGGGCGGGCGCAGACAGATGACTCACAGCCCATCCCCGCGGTATTTAACCTGTCCTCATGGAGCAGGAATCAACCGCCGTTGGAGACATGGCTGGTCGATGAACTCAAACGCAGCTACGGCGTGCAAAAGAAAACTGCGCAGCGCTGGATTGAGAATGGTGAGCTGGTCCTGCTGCTCGATGGGCTGGATGAAATCGGGCCATCTGAGGGGTTCATGCCGGGGATCGAGGTTGACTCGATACACCCGCACGCGATCGAGCTTCGCACCAGCCTCATGGAGAAGGCGCGTGCTTATCAAGACGCGTTGCGAGTCCAAGACATTGACGTTCGTATAGTGGTGTGCAGCCGGACGCAGGAGTATGAGGCCATCCGTGAAAAATTGGATTTGAACGCGGCTGTGGAAATCCAACCCCTGACGAGTGAGCAAATTTCGGGATACCTCGAAGGTGATCGTTACAGCGGTATTCGTGACCTGCTGCGTGCTGAGCCTGTTGCCAGAATAATGGGGCGGAAACCACTGCTGCTGACCATCATGAAGGAAACTTACGCTGGCAGGCCTTATACTGGCAGTCCACATAATGAACTAAAACTGAACGGAGTGGATGAAGGAGGGAGACGCCGCCAACTGCTTGATGAATATACTCGGCTAAAGATCGCGAAGAGTCAAAACCCTGATTATCAGCACGCAAATATTCGAAAATATATGAACTGGCTGGCGGCGCAGATGATCCTGCATGAAAAGACCGTATTCTACATTGAAGATTTGCAACCAGGTTGGATAGCGAAGCGCAAACAATATCGGCTACTCAGCGGGCTGATTTTCAGGCTGATAGAGGTGGAATTTGCAGAAAAAACCTCGTGGTCAGTTTCAGGAGAAAACTTGAGAAACGCTCTGCTTTTCGGGCTGATTGGCGGGCTGCTTTTCGGGCTGCTTTTCGGGC
>JAIOHN010000868.1 GCA_019912985.1 Anaerolineae bacterium
GTACGGCTGCTGCGGATCCGCCGTCATTGGAGCCGGCAAATAGAAAGTTTTTTCGACTAAGAACGAAGCCCTTAATTGCTTGCTCCGTTTCGTTGTTGTCTATATTCAGATCCGGGAATTCGAGAAACCGGGTAAGCGCGGTCCAATGCTTGAGAGTGTAGTTGACTGCTTTCGTCAACGAATGCTCGGGATTGTATTTTCCCTGGAGCGGCAAAAGAATTTGGTGCAGTTGCTGCATCAAAGGCTTGGATTCTCCCTGGCGGGCGGAGAGGCGGATCTCAGAACTTTTGCCTTTGATTCGCCCTTCTATCTCGTAAAGTCGCGAATAAATGTCCAGAATGGCACCGCATTGTTTTGTTTCGACGAGGGCAACGAGGCACTCGAAGTACTTTCTGCGAGAGTGGGCATTGCAGCCGACCTCAGTCTTGGTGCCATCGGCGAAGAGCGCATCGAATCCGTTAGCAGCATCGGCCTGCACAAAGCCTTTGAAGTCCTTCAACAAGCTGATGTTACGCTTGAAAGATTGATCCGGGGAGAAATCGAAGGCTGTAAGTGCGTGAGACTTATCGCCAAGGTAGGCAGTCATTTTGCCTTTGCGCATTTTTCGTTTATGACTTCTATCCTGGATTTTGATTTCTGTATCATCAGTCCGAACGATTTCGGACTTCATGAGGTGACGCACGAGGAGAGCGTAGAGAGGCTCCAACGTAGCGGCAGAAGCGAGCACCCAGCCGGATTGTGTGGATCTGGGAATAACTGCCTTTTGCCGTTTGAAGATTTTTTCCTGGCGATAGTTGGGGAGACCATCGGCGAACTTGCTGACAATGACGCTGGCGAGGAGTCCCGGACCTGCGTAGCTTCCAGGAATTGGAGGGCAAGGTTTCTCTGCTGTTCTAATGTAGGATTTGCACCGAGGGCAGGCGCGGACCTCTTGATGGTGCTCCAGTTTTTTAAGGGACGATGTCAGACGTTCAAGTTGATAGGTAATTTCATTCGCCACAAACACTGTCTCTATTATGCAATCCGGACAAGTGCCTTCCTCCGGCGTGAGCGAATGTTTGACTATCTCGGAAGGAAGGTCTTGGGCGAGAATGTGTTTCTCTCCTTTGCGGCTCGAGTCGTTAGTATCTGGGGACGCCTCTTTCGGAGCTATCGTTTTCTGTTCTCTGGCCGGTCGTGGATTATGTCTTTCAGTCTTGTTGCCGTAGTCTCGTCGGTTTCGCTTCTTTAGTTGAACAAGCAGGACATCTAGCTTTTCCTGGAGGTCCTTTAGCTGCTCCCGGAGTTCTTTATTGCCTTCTACGGACTCTTTGAGCTGTAGCTGTAGCTGGTTGAGAAGTTCCGATAGACGTTGATTTTCCGTCGATGTGCGTTGATTTTCCTTTGAGATTCGCTTGTTCTCCTTTCGGAGGCGTAGCAGCTCTTTGCGTTCTTGATCTGACATCAGGCACCATATCCGGTAACACTTATATGGTATCACTTATGATGTCGTCTGGTGACGCCAGATCAGAGAGATTTCATGCTTGCAATCACTTGTCTTTTGTCCGCCTGTAGCGCTTCAGTCGTTTGACTGAGTCAGTATCGATACCTTCGAGCAATAGGAGCAAGTCGGAACGCTCAATCTCGATCGGTTTATATGCACCATCTACGAATTCAACGGTGGGAAATCTAAATGTACCGACATCTAGCTTCTTCGCGAAGATCGCAAATCCGTCCGAATCCCACCACAATACCTTAATGTAATTGCCACGTTTACTCCGAAATAGAAAAAGGTGTCCTGAAAACGGATTTTCATGAAGCTGGCTTTCGACGAGGCCCATTAGCCCATTGAAGCTTTTCCTCATGTCGACTGGTTTTGTGTAGACAAAGATTCGAACCGCTAGAGACAAATTGAACATCAGCGTTCCTCCAGCATGGTAACTACGCGAGAAACGAAGTCCAGAGCGCAATTCTCGTCAAATCTCATGGTGTAATCTCTAGCGACAATCAGCTCCACCGCGCTCGAACGCGACTCCTGGTGTGTGGTCAGGAGCTCTCTAGAATGATCGATGATCTGAACAGGCAAAAACTCTGGCTTGTTCGCTGCCTTTTGATTGTTTGACTTCTTTTGTCCATTAGCTGGTCTCGCAGGTTCAATACCAAGTCTCTTCTTCCAGTCCCAGAGCGTCCAGTAGGACAAATCCTTCTGTCTGGCGAACCCTGCCAAGCTTACTCCGCTCTTGCTCCACTCGAGCAAAAGCTTGCGCCAGCGTGTTGACGCTGCCGATTTCTTCATTGTGCGATTTCTCCGTGCCGCGC
>JAIOHN010000869.1 GCA_019912985.1 Anaerolineae bacterium
GGTTGATCGTTGCCCTTGCGATTGTCCTGCTGATGATTGCGACGTTACTCTGCGCGAGTGTCGTCATTAGCATCGTTTTCGCGCCACCGCCTGCGATTGATGTCACCATCCGTGCTGATGGCGGCACTTACAGCGTGATGACCCACGCGCAGGATGTGGCTGCCCTGCTCGACGAGCTGGGAATCGCCTTGATGGAAGGCGACACAGTGCGCCCTGGTCTGCAAACGATGATTACCGAGCCAATGACCGTGCGTATCGAACGCTCGCGCAGTGTCACGCTCACCGTGGATGGCGAATCGCGGCTGTACCGTACACATCTGACCAACCCCATCGAAATCCTGACCAGTGCTGGAATCACGATCAGCCCTTCCGATTATGTGTTTGTCGATGGCACACGGGCCGATGCCGATAGTCTGGCACAATGGCCGGTGCCGCCCACGCATATCAGTGTGCAGCGCGCCTTACCAATCCAGATTGTCGATGGTGATAATCGGCGCGAGTTTGAAACGACCAGCGCCACCGTGGGCGAAGCGCTGTTCGAGGCGGGCGTGACGCTTTATCTGGCTGACATCGTGACGCCAGACAGTGGCACCGCGATTAGCCCGAACATGGAGATCCACATCACCCGATCACGTCCGGTATCGATTATCGCCGATGGCACCACCCTGCAAACCCGTGTGACAGGCGGGACGGTGATTGATGCGCTGGATGAGGCGGGTGTGACTCTGATCGGCCTGGATTATACGGTACCCGGCGCGGATATAACCCTGCGCCCCGGCATGTATATCCGTGTCATCCGGGTGCGAGAAGAAGTGGTCGTCAACGAAGACACCCAACCCTATGAAACCCAGTATCAGGCCGACCCCACTTTAGAAATCGACCAGACTGCCCTGGTCCAGAACGGGCAGCCCGGCATCACCCAGACGCTTATTCGCGTGCGTTACGAGAATGAGGTCGAGATCAGCCGCGAGGTCGAGAGCACCGCTGTGACTCAGGAACCAGTAAACGCGGTCATCGCCTATGGCACGAATATCGTATTACGCACGATTGACACACCGGAGGGGCCGCGCCAATATTGGCGGCGCATCCGTATGTATGCCACCAGCTACCATCCCGCGGCTCTCGGCGGCGATAACATCACCGCCACCGGGGATGTCTTGCAGAAAGGGATTGTCGGTTCCGATCCCAGCCTGATTCCGTATAACAGTCAGGTCTATGTCCCCGGATATGGCGTCGGCAAAATGGCCGATACCGGGGCGCTGCGGCGGCGTTTACGCATCGACCTGGGTTATTCCGATGCGGATTGGGTGTCATGGTCGCGCTGGGTGGATGTCTACCTGCTGGCCCCTGTGCCAGATCAGATCGTCTATTTGCTGCCGGACGAATGACGCTATGGTATGATGGAGCGGCTCCTGTTTTAGTCTCCGGAGGCCGATACATGAATCCCAAAACTTTGCTAGACGATTACGAAGTTGCCCCAAAAAAAAGCCTGGGGCAGAACTTCCTGCATGATCCTGGCGCGCTTGAAAAAATCGCCGCCAGCGCCGAAATCGACCCACAGGACACCGTGTTAGAGATTGGCCCAGGAACCGGCGCATTGACCGAGTTCCTTGCGCCGCTGGCGAAGCGCGTCATCTGCGTGGAAGTCGATGAGCGCCTGAAACCTATTCTGGATGAGCAGCTGGCGGCCTATCCTAATGTCTGGGTGATTTATCAGGACATTCTCACAGTCAATATCCCGGCGCTCATCCAGCCAGATGAATACATCGTCGTCGCCAATCTGCCTTACTACATCACCACACCCATCCTCAGTATGCTGCTGGAATCCGCGCACAAGCCGCGCCGCATGATCCTGACCGTGCAGTGGGAAGTGGCTGAGCGCATGATTGCCAAGCCCGACGACATGAATCAGCTGGCCGTAGGGGTGCAGTATTTTGGTCATGTGCAGATCATCAACAAGCTCAAGCCTGCGACCTTCTGGCCGCGTCCGAATGTCGACAGCGCCGTCGTGCGTATTGACGTTTACGATGAACCGCCGGTAGAGGTCCCCGGCGAACGAGCCTTTTTTCGGGTGGTACGGGCCGGATTCGGCCAGAAACGCAAGCAGCTCAAAAATTCGCTGGGGGCGGGCATGGGCATCAGTCACGCTGCTGCCGCCGAGCTGTTGGAGCAAGCGGACATCGACCCACGCCGCCGCGCAGAGACCCTTTCGCTGGAAGAATGGGCCACTTTGACTCGGGTGATCGCGGCCCAGTAGTGGCTGCAACTTGTGGGCCAAATCTAACGTATACTTAGGTGTAATCAAGTGATCTAGATCGAGAACACTATGCGCATTCGAAAAAGAAACACGGCCTGGTTAACGGTCCTGGGAGCGCTGCTCCTGCTGGTAGTCCTTTCCGGCGCAGCGGCTCCTGAAGTCATTGCCGTTCTGGGTGTGATTTTTGCTATTGCCCTTGCCGCTTCGGTGCTGGAATTCCAGCCCACCACAATGCTGGAAAACGTGCGCTCATCGCCGCTCAAACGTATGCGTATGAGCACGGAAGCGCGTGAAGCGGTGGACCGCGCCCGGCGGCGTGGTGAGTTTTTTTACAACGACCTGACGCTAACGGATATTGGCCTCATCAGCTCACAGACCAGCCCGGATGGGATGGTCATGCGCAAAAGCCGCACGATCTCCGGTGACGATGATGGCGTGCGTCCGTTTATTTCGCTCCAGGTGGAGCCAAGCGCGGCAGAGCGTCACGCCATGATTCGCTTTGAGATCGTCGATCATCGTGGCGTGGTGCAGTA
>JAIOHN010000870.1 GCA_019912985.1 Anaerolineae bacterium
CAGATCGGCATCCTCAAAGCCGTGCGCCTGAAAGGGCGACGGGTGCTGGGGGTGATGCTGCTGGAAAATATCCTGGTCAGCCTGTTGGGCGGCATCCTGGGGATTGGCATCAGCGCACTGGCACTGGCGATTGGTTCCGCAATCCCATCGTTGGGGCTGGCGGAATTAAACATCGTGCTGGTGCCTACCGAAGCGATCCCGGTCGCAATCGCGCTGGTCCTCGGCGCGGTGGCGATCGGCACGATTGCCACCTTCCTCAGCGCTCAAGTGGCGATCAATGAGCGCGCGCTCAACGTTTTACGTTACGAATAGCGTGTGATAGAATAAGCGCCGGTTTGACCAAACCATCACAAAGCGAATATGGGGCACAGACGACCTGTGCCCCTGTAAATAGTGAGCTCCCAAATGGACCGGATTGCAGCGGCTGATAATCTGACGATTGAAATGCTGGAAGATCGCTGGCGCTTGATCGCCAACGGCGGCGAGGAACAGCATATTCTGGTAGAAGCGCAACCGGGGAAACCCGTCCGTTATATCAACGGCTTTGCCACCAGCCGCCGACTACCTGAAGTCGGGGTGTTGCCGCCCGAACATATTCAGCGGGTGGTGCTGGGCTGGTCGAACAACGATGAAGCCTGGCATCTGGGGCTGGTTCTCAACCCGGAGCTGGCACAAGCCCGTGGCAGCCGCTGGTGTGAGATGGCGAGCTGGCCTGATCCTGACATGGATATATATGCCGCCAATGCCCAACGCGCTGGCGAAGCACTGGCCCAGACCATCACCCGCCCCTTCTATCTGGTCCCCATAAAACGCGAAGCCCAGACTCGCCCAATCACGGAGCCGCCGTTTTCCCTGGGCGAGTGGACTTTCGAGCGACGGTCAGAAGATGTCTTTACCTTCACCCGCAAAAAAGGCTGGAAAGGCATGCTGCTGCGGCGTGCGATCTGGTACACATTGTGGGTGGTGGTCTATATCATCCTGATCGTGACCACGCTCAGTGGCAAGATCGCCCCGGCAAACCCGGCGTTTCTGCCCTATCTGGGCATTGTCTCCGCGCTGATCCTGGCGGGTCTGATCGGCAAAAATCTGTATGAATTTTTCTCCTGGCCTGACCGCATCGTGGTCGATGGCAGCAGCCAGAGCATCCGGGCGCTGCGTGGTAAGCAGGTACGCTGGCGCTACCAGCACGCATCGCTCCAGTCTGTTTATGTGAGCCAGGTGCTTGGCAAAAACAAGCGCCGAGATGTGAATTCCAAACCAACTTCATACTATGGTGAGCTTAATTTTCAACTATCTGATAGCACTTTCTGGTATATTCTAAATATAGATGAAACACAGGAAGTCGAGCCGGTTAATGCCACATTACCTGAAGATGAAGCAGTGGTGGAACTCAGCTCCCAAAATTATCACAGCCAGCTCCAGGCAACTGCCCTTTATGTCGCCAAGGCCCTCGACGTTCCCTGTTGGTACGATAAACGATCTGTATAGGGAAGTATGATAGTGCGGTGGCCGATCCTCTTTCCGATAACCACACACGCCTGAAGCAGCTTGTTACCAGACGCACGCGGCAGAGTCGGCGTTTTTACACGCGTCTGCGCCGGGAGACTCGAGCGCGTAAACAACTCGAAGTCACTGTGAACCATCTGGAAGCACGCCTCTCCACCCTCCTCCAGACGATCGATGAATTTGTTATTTTATTTCAATTTAGTCCACAGGGACGGCCTGTTCCACAGTGGCAGAGCCTGTCGACGACTGGCCTGGGTGGCTATACACGGGCCGAGCTGGCGCAGCTTGGCGGTGTGGAAAAACTGGTTCATCCCGCAGATCGCAAACGCGCTGAGGAAATCCTGCGAACGGTTGCGATGGGCGAGCGCATCACGGCAGACATCCGCATCGTCGATAAAGACGAACGCGTCCGTTGGGTGCGCCTCCGGCAGGTGCCAGTATGGGATGAAACCCATACAAATGTGACCCATTTTTATTCGTTTAGCCGTGACATCACCAGTGAGCGGCATGAGATCGACCAGCAGGGTCATTTCCTCAGCAACGCCATTCATGAGCTGGCGCATCCGGTCAGCAACCTCACGCTTCGTCTGTATCTGATGCAGCGCCAGGCCGGTAATATGAGTGAGCATCTGGAGATGCTGGAGTCGGTGACGGGTCATCTGCGCCTGATGGTGGAGCAGATGCGTGAGCTGGCGTACATCGGCAACAATCAGGTCTTTGTTCAACCCAAGCCCATGATTGTGCAGCGCTTCCTCAGCGACCTGATCGAAGCCCACCGACCCCAGGCAGCCAGCCGCAACCTGAAACTCACGCTGGAAACATCCCAGGACCCTTTAGAAGTCTTTATCGATCCACAGAGCATAAGCCGGGCACTTGGTTATCTCATTACCGACGCCATCAACACTTCTGTTGACGCGCAAGAAGTCCTTATCCAGGTCGTGGAACAACCCGACCAGGCCCCTACCTCAATCGAGATTTCGATTCACCATCATGGGCCGCACGATGCCAATGCCGGGGATATGTTCACCCCGTTTTACCGGTCGAGCCAGGGGGATGTCGTTCGCACTGGTCTGGAACTGGCGATCGCAAAAGGATTGATTGAGCTGCACGGGGCGCGGGTGATGTTCCACAGTGATACGGACGGCCACCGTGAATTCCGGGTCTGGCTGTTACCAGCCTGAATCCATGCTAAAATGACTTCGCTTTGTTCATGACAACCAGTAGGGAAACATTCATGCGTCCATTGGTGTTATTCACAAACGACGACGGCATCGACTCACCCGGCCTCTGGGCATCGGTCGAGGCATTCACAGACATCGCAGATATTCTGGTAGTCGCACCGCGTCAGCAGCAGTCCGGCACCGGGCGCAGCCTGCCCATCACCAGTGAAGGCCGTATTATCGAACAGACGATGCTCATCAACGGTCAGGATTACACAGTGTATGCAGCGGATGGCACCCCGGCCCAGACTGTGCAGCATGGCATTCTGGAACTGGCGGACCGCCTGCCATCACTGGTCGTCTCCGGCATTAATTATGGCGAAAACTGCGGCAATGGCGTCACAATTTCGGGGACGGTAGGCGCAGCCCTGGAAGCAGCCAGCCTGGGTATTCCGGCGCTGGCGATCTCGCAGGAGACGCCAAAAGATTTGCATCTGACCTATTCCGACGAAGTCGATTTTAAAGCCGCCTCCCATTTCACGCGGATGTTCGGCGAGTGGTTGATTGATCATCACCGCCCGGATGATGTCGATGTGCTGAAAGTCGATATTCCCTGGGATGCCACCCCAGATACCAGGTGGCGTGTGACACGCTTATCACGCCGCCGCGTCTACTGGCCGACCCGCCCGGAGCGGGTTTCGCTTTCCGATATTGGACGGCTTGGTTATCGCTTCGACGCCGATCCTTCCAAAGCCGAGCCGGATTCGGATGTCTACGCGGTGCTGCAAGACCATGTCGTTTCCGTCACGCCTATCAGCCTGGATATGACTGCCCGCACCGATCTTTATCGACTGCGCCAGATTTTGAGTGGCGAGCAGCCATACGGCGGTCCGCAGCGTGGTGGTTGAATACGTTATTTTGGTATAAAATAAATATAGATTAGGAAAATTTGATCAGGAGCGGTGTTGAGACCTCGTTTATTAGTCCCTCCGCAAGCAGGAAGCCAGCCCAAGGATGCCTACACTGAGGCGGAAAAGTTTGTGCTGTCTGCACTGGATGCCATGTCCGCCCACATTGCCATCCTCGATGAAAACGGTAATATCCTTCAGGTCAACGAGGCGTGGCGCAATTTTGCGCAAGACAATCACTATCAGGACACGAACTACGGCATTGGCCTGAATTACCTCGATGTCTGTGACCGCGCGGGAGCAACGCTGCGAGACGCAGCCACGGTTGCCCAGGGTATTCGTAGCGTGATGCAACAGCAGATCAACGAATTTTATCTGGAATATCCCTGTCACACACCGCAGGAAAGGCGCTGGTATGTGGTGCGGGTCACCCGTTTTGAATGGTATGGAAACATTCGCTTAATTGTCGCGCACCAGAACGTCACCGAACTGAAGAAGATCCAGATTAAGCTGGAGGAAAATCAGGCCCGGACCCAGGCCATTCTGGATAATGTCGTGGATGGCATTATCACGCTGGATGGAAAAGGCATGATTGAAACTGCCAACCGCATGGCCGAAAGTATCTTTGAGTACGAACATGACGAGCTGGTGGGCAAGCATATCGAAGACCTGATCGCCGATGAGTATCACATTGCCAGCGGCGGCTACACCACCGAATTTCTGGTGAACCTCAACAAAATGGGTTATGAGGTGTTGGGGCGGCGCAAAGATGGTTCTCAGTTCCCCATGTATATCGCCTTGAGCAAAATGGAGACGGACCGCCGCACGATCTTCACCGGCATTGTGCAGGATATTACCGAACGCAAACGCCTGGAAGCAGAGATCATCGAGCGTGAACGCCTGTCGATCGCCCTGGAAAAAGAGCGTGAGCTGCGGATGCTGAAAGACCGTTTTATGTCGATGATGTCGCATGAGCTGCGC
>JAIOHN010000871.1 GCA_019912985.1 Anaerolineae bacterium
AGTGAAAGTAGCTGAGATGCCCATCATTATTATTGGCATGCATCGTTCTGGCACATCCATGATTACACGGTTACTTCATACCTGCGGTGTGTATCTTGGGCTATTGGAGGATCTCACTTTACTCCAATCCGATGATAATCCTGAAGGATACTGGGAACACGCAGCGATCATGCATTTGAACGAGGAGATTCTTGAACACTTTGGAGGAAGTTGGGATCATCCACCAAATCTGCAACCTGGTTGGTCAGAAGATCCGACTCTAAAGCTTATTGGACATCGGTTTGATGGGATCACAGCAGAATTTAATAAACACATTTATTGGGGATGGAAAGATCCACGCAACAGCTTAACATTGGAATTCTGGCTTAAGCATATCCCCGACTTAAAAATACTCCTATGCCTGCGGAACCCGTTAGAAGTCGCAGACTCATTAACGACAGGCGCACCATTACGAGAAATGAATTGGGCAGACGCCTTACATTTGTGGGGTGAGTATCACGAATCGATACTACAACAGGATATCGTTGATCGCCTGGTAGTCACACATTACGAAGCATACTTTTATGATCCCGAGGCAGAACTACGCCGCATTCTAAAAGCGTTAGAAATAGAAGCTTCAGACGATCAAATCGCAACCGCAATCGCAACGATAAAACCAGATTTAAAGCGTCAGCATGTGCCTAGTGCTTTGTTGCGTGATGAAACCGTACCTGATGCCATTCGTCAATATTATAATTTTCTGTGTACATGCGCTGGAGATGTATTCGCAGAATTACGTGCTGATCCAGCATATTTGTTAGATACAACCAACACTTATACGACACGACTTTATCAAAAAATCCATCAGTCAAACGCACAGCTTTCCAGGCAACGAGAAACACTTACAGATCGTGACAGGCAAATCAAGCAGCAGCAGCAGATGCTCGCCGATCGCGACAGGCAGATTGAGGAGCAACAGCACATACTTGCCGATCGCGACAGGCAAATCGAACAGCAACGCCAGGCACTCCTTGAACATGAACGGCAAACCCAAAATCTACAGATATCAGCTCAAGTTCTGCCAAAGCTCACTTCTGTGGCGTTAAATGGCTTTCGATATCGCCGTTTACAGCTTTCAAAGATATTTAAAGTCGCTGGAAAACTGAGTAATTTTTGGAGCATTCAGCGGGTTACACGAGCCGTACAAAGAGGAAAGCTGGAAATACCAGCACTATTTGATGCAGACTGGTATTTACATCAATATCCAGAAGTTTATCACACCGGAATGCATCCTTACGTCCATTTTTGGCTGTTTGGTTGGTATTATGGCTACCAGCCAATGCCGCTGTTCGATATAGACTGGTACGTAGCGCATTATCCCGATTTCAATGATGAGTGGGCTAACCCATTGGAGCATTACGAAAGGGTGGGGCGATATATTGGCTATCGTCCCTGCGCATTATTTGACCCACAATGGTACTTAGCAGAATATCCTGATGTAAAACATAACGGTATTGACCCTCTTGTCCATTATTGCTACACCGGATGGCGCGAAGGCCGCAACCCTTCTCCTGAATTTGACACGAATTGGTATCTTCGACAATACCCTGATGTTAAATTGAGTGGAGTTAATCCGCTTCACCATTACATACAGCAAGGTCATCGCGAAAAGAGGCCTACCTCGCCACTATCGGGCTTCGCTGAGCAATCTGGCCTTACACTTTCCCAATCACCTTATGTGATTCAACAAGAGTTAGAGGAGAGCTTTCTCAAAGCATCGGATTTGCCCACGTATCAGATTAATCAGCCACGGCTGATCGCTAACCCCGCTGTAAAGTTGATTGCCCTTTATCTTCCACAGTTCCACCCTACAGACATAAATGATGAGTTTTGGGGTAAAGGATTTACAGAGTGGACAAATGTCACTCGGGCACGCCCACTGTTCGAAGGACATTACCAACCTCGCCTGCCAGGTGGATTGGGATTCTATGATTTACGGGTGATAGATACTTTACGAGAACAAGCGCAACTGGCGAGAGAACATGGTATCGCTGGATTCTGTATTTACCGCTACTGGTTCAATGGCAAGACAGTGTTAGATACTCCACTAGAGCTTCTCTACCAGCATAAAGACATTGATATTGAATACTGTTTATGTTGGGCCAACGAAAATTGGACACGCCGCTGGGATGGTATGGATCAGGAAATGTTACTAGCCCAGGAGCATACGCCTGAAGATGATCTGGCTTTCATTGCAGATGCAGAACGCTTCTTTCACGACGACCGCTACATTCGCATTGATGGCAAACCTTTGCTAATGCTGTACAACATTCGTAAGTTGCCAGATCCAGAGGCTACAGCTCAACGCTGGCGTACGTTCTGCGAAGAAAAAGGGTACCCTGGGCTCTATCTGGTATTCGTAGCAACTTTTGGATACGACGTCCCCCCCGCTGATATTGGTTTTGACATGGCAATGCAGATGCCTCCCCATGGTAGTAATCAAGAAAATGTTGCAAGCCGGTATAATTTTTTCGTTGACTTTGAGGGTGGCATATATGATTACGATGCTTTTGCCAATGCTTATGTAATTCCTAATCCGGCAGATTCTCGGATATTCAGGACAGTTTCACCTGGTTGGGACAACACACCACGTCGAGGTAAGCAGGCGCTGATTGTCGCAAACGGTTCAGCAGAAAAGTACAAACGGTGGCTTCGATCGGCCATAGCTTTGACGTTAAAGGAAAATACTACTCATGAACAGGTGATATTTATCAACGCCTGGAATGAATGGGCAGAGGGTGCTTACCTGGAACCTGACCGCAGGTATGGCTATGCAACGTTAAATGCCACTTCAAGGACTTTAGCGGAGTTCTCCTCTACAGACATCATTGTTGTGGCCCCTAACGCTGCTCGAGCAGGTTCGCAAATTGTGTTACTCCACCTCATTGATTGGTTAGTTCGATACACGTACCTGAACATCAAAATCATCTTAGAAGAAGGTGGCGTACTACTTGATCAATATCGTGCTACTGCACCCACCCTCGTGCTTGATGAGCTGGAAAGAAAAGGTTTTTCAGACGAGCAGCTTATAGATGAAATCAAAAATCACTGTGGCAAACAAGTTGGTTTGATCTATAGCAATACCTGTATACCTGGCAAGTTAATCAACAACCTACCCTATGAAGCACCTGTGATCAGCCATATCCACGAACTTGAAACTTCAATTCGACAATACTGTGCAGATTCGATCAAACTTGTGCGTGAGCGGACTAATCACTTCATCGCCGTATCACCCCCGGTGGCGAAACTCCTGCATGAACAATATTATGTAAATCCTGATGCGATTTCGCTTATCAACGAGTTTGCTGTCGTAAGTGCGGATCACCCAGATAAAATCAGAAAGCAGGAAATTTTAAGAGGCAAGAACGCCCGCATTGTTTGGGGTTGCGGCACCGTAAGCCTGCGGAAAGGCTTTGATATTTTCGTCAACGTCGCGAAGCATGTACATAACCTGGGTATCAAAGATGTACAGTTTTGTTGGATGGGTTCCTCAAGCGAGGATTTTCCCGATGTTGTGCAGTACATTCACCAACAAGGCGCAGAGGATATAGTCACCTATTTGGGCGAGAAGGAAAATCCCAGAGCCTATTTCCCGGTTGGCGATATATTCTTTCTGGCATCTCGGGAAGATCCCCATCCTTTAGTCGTTTTAGAAGCAGCAGATTGTAGCCTGCCCACTGTTTGCTTTGCCGAAACAGGTGGTACTCCGGATTTCGTGAGCGATGATGCCGGTGTTGTGGTACCGAGATTAGACGAAGCTGCTGCGGCCCGTAGTATTGTGAATCTTCAGCACAACCCTCGTGAAATTCAATTGTTGGGTCAACAGGCACACAATAAACTATCACGAAAATACAGCCGGGCTATCACTGCACCTCGCATCTTAGAAACGATTCATCGAGTCGCTGGTTCGCATCCCAAAGT
>JAIOHN010000872.1 GCA_019912985.1 Anaerolineae bacterium
TAAAGAACCCATTTCATCATACTGAACCTTTGTCAAGCGGTGGATTCTCTAACCGTAACTGCTGGGTACGTGCCAGCTTTGTCCGTAATTCGGCTGCGGTTTCCACAATAGCACGATCCAGATAGGGAAATGCCAGCCACACGCAGCCCAACCCAAAGGCCAATCCGCTGATGAGACGCATCCAGGAATTGAACGAGCCAAACGCATCACCTGCGTAGAACCAGGCGGGTAAAGCATTGCCCGTCAGGTCGGATAACCACTGGTTATGGTAGCGGACACCTGTAACCAGACCGCTGTTGATGTCGCTGAGCATATGGGTTGCACCGTCAAGGGTGATCGGCGCCAGCAGCAGTGCAAATGGCAGCAGACCGAGCGGGCGAACCGGACGGCGATGTCGCAGTACGGCAAAAGCGATTCCCACCAGCAGCGCCGCGCCATACATGTAAACCATCCGGTCTGACCAGGCGACATTCCAACCCAACTCTGGGTTGCCGAGGAAGGACCGGAGCATCGTCATATCAGTCGCTGTGTTTCCGGTTAAGGACAGGGGAAGCTCAGTGAGGTTGACCATGGGCTGCTGACCGAACAGGAAAAACGAGCGCTGCGCCATCTGGTGGCACATAGGGCTGTACAGGATATAAATCAATCTGCCTGGCCCTGTCCATCCGATGTGCATCAGCACCGGGGCGACAAACGGCAGCACATTCGCAACGCCAAATAAGATAGAGAAGATCAATACCCAGTGATCGAGACACCACAGCAGCGCGCGCCAGGTGCGGATGACTCGCTGGCGCTTTAACGTATCTGAAACGGGCTGAGGGTGCGAGTAATCAGACATCCAATCCCCCTAAAGCTCACTGGCAGTGCGTCCGGTGAGATACCCGATGTAGGCGGGCACGAGTGGCAGGACGCAGGGCGACAGAAAGGAAATCAGACCGGCGAGGATGGCAATCAGGTAGGTCGGGGCGCTGGCGCCGCCTAGCGGCACATCCAGGTAAAGCCCGCTGCGCTGCGCCCAGATGGCGATCAAGGTCAACTGGTTGGTCAGCAGCATCATCCCGATCCCGATCAGCAGCAGACCGCTGGCAATCTGTACCTTGCGTACATGCCGCCGGAAGCGGCGCACAACATGAGCCGCTCGACCCACGCCTGCGCCAATGATGAGGAAGGGGATACCCAGTCCGAGGGCGTAGCCGCTGGATAACAGCATCGCCTGCGTTGAGGTCTCCTGGCTGAAACCCATTGTCAGAATCGCGCCCAACGTCGTCCCAATACACGGTGTCCAGCCAGCGGCAAAGAATACCCCCATGAAGGCGGAGGACAAGAACCCGGTGCGGCGCTTGGCGTTCCACTGGGGACGGGTGTCATAGTACAGCCAGGGAATTCTGAGAATGCCCAGATTAGCAATGCCGAACAGGATGACGACCACGCCGCCAATCTGGGCGAGTTCCCTTTTGTAGTCACTGAAAATCTGCCCGGCAAACGTGGCTGCGCCACCCCAACCGATGATAAATACAAGCGAAAAACCCAGAACAAACAGGAGTGCGTGGGTGAAGGGCGTGCCTGGTTTCAGTTTGGTTGTTGTTCCGGCCTCTTTTGCATCGGCAACATCGTAATTCATGGATGATTACTCCAGTAAACCGCCATTATTCATTACGTTCACCATGCAGCAACGGGGGGACTCCGTGTTTACAACTGGAAAACCCTTACGCTGTAATAACCCTTGCATCGCTTCAATTTCGATGGCTTGCGATACCAGAACTTGTAGATTGCCGTGTTCAGGCATGGCCGTGTCCTTCGCCACCACAACCATCAGTCAGACTCCATAGCTCAGCCAGCGCTTCGGCCTCCCATCCTTGCTGAGTAATCAGGTACTTACCCATACCCTCAAAGGCATACCAGCGCCAGCAGCGGCAGCAGCACGGCCCGCCTTCCTCTGAGAGTATCATCGCCTCGTCATAGACGGCCTGTTGTTGGGCGGTGAGCTGGATACTGGACTGATAGCCCAGCAGTTCTTTGACTAAAGTTGCTGGCATATCATAGGGGTCTTCGGGAATCTGGGCGATGTCTGCATACTGGCGCAGTGCCCCGACCTGTTCTTGATATCGGTGCAAATCCATCGGCGCGCAGCACGAACCTTGCAGGTGGGCATCATCCGCGTAGTCAACAACCATCTCGGGTTGCAAACCGCAGATATTCGTGCGTTGTAGGGCAAGATAGTTGAATGCCGCTTCCGAACCAGCGGCAAGGGTTATCTGCCCGACTGGCGCAGAGTCCGTTGGGTCGGCGCGCCCGACATTAGACAAGGAGATGTCTTGCGCTGCCAGGAGCACAAAGGTCAAACCAAAGACAGCCAGCAATACAATGAAGACGTACTTTCTCATAGGTCAATTCCTCTCCGT
>JAIOHN010000873.1 GCA_019912985.1 Anaerolineae bacterium
GCTCCGGCAGCTGCTTTTCCTTTGCCAGCACAAGGGCCCGCTCGTACTGCTTGATGTCCCGCTGGCCGGAAAGCGCAACCAGGGCGCCGCCGGAGGACTCCCCAGCCTTGTCCGGTAAGGACGGCTGGCCGGACACCCCAAGCCGCGCGGTAATCGCCTTGACCTCGGCCAAGTGTTGGTTGGCGAGTTGCTGGTAGTGCGCGATTTCACCCTGGATCACCGCTTCGGCGTTCGGCTCGTGCCTCAAAATTTCCCAGAAATCGTCGAAATGCACCCGTGTCGAATACCCACCCGTGGCCTGCGTGGAGGGGCTTACCAGCTTGACGTGGTTGCTGCCAATCCGCATGACACAACCGAGCCACTCGAATTCCTCATCCTCGCCATCCTTACGCCTCTCCGATTTGACCCAGTACCATTGCCCCACCTCGACGACATTAGCCGGCGCTTCAACCCGAGCTTGATCGCTGTCAGGCTTGGCAGGCAACGGGGAGAGACGATTTTGCTCAACCATGGACATTTAGCCCTCTCAACACTTTCTCGATGCGCGCAAACACCTCGCCGCCAATCAAACGTCCTTCATCTTCCAAGAGGCCATCGACATCGGAGTAAAGAATGGCCTGGTGGCGCATGCACTTCTTCAGCCAGTCTTCCTCCTCCTGCGTTGCCAAACGCCGACACACCTCGCGCTCCGGCCGCCAGCCGCGGCTTTTCAATGCGCCTTCGGGCCACTCCCCGAAAACGACGGCTATCCCAGCATTGCGCTCGACAACTTTCCCGCGGGGCATGTGGTAATAACGGACCCAGGAAGCCATCCCGCTCACGCCGCCACCGTGGTTTTAGGCGAAGCGCGGAGACGCAGCACTTTTCTTGGGAAAACCCCTTCGTTGATTTTTTCTTGACAGACTTCGACCGGCAGCGCGCATTCGATCACAACCAAATCACGCTTGGCCGTCGCTTTGGACACTGAAAACTCCGCCTGGATAAACCGGCTCGTGAGTTCGCCGCCCTCGCACAAATGCTTTGTAAGCTTAATCAACCTCGCCATCGTGCTGCCGTCACTGACCACAATCTCTCCCCTATGCTGTTGCTTTTTTATTGGTGCAGACCCATGCCACACCCAACTCGGTCAGCGCTATCTCGCCGCCGGCGCCCGGCGGCCCCATCTTCACGGCGACCAATCCCTTCTTCTCGATCCCCCGTACCGTACGGGTCTCTCTGGAATTGAAGGACACTGCAGCGCCAGCCTTGAGCGGGAACTCGCGGTCAAATGACTCGCCGACAGAGGCCATGAAACGGGCCTCGCCGGGAGCCAGCCGCACCTTCTTTGCGGCCAGATCCGCCAATAGCGCCGCTTTCTGGCCCGCGGGAACAGCGATCTTTGCCCAAGCGGCAAAGCTGGCAAGCTCGCACTTGCAGGTGCTTCCGATCAGCGAAACCATAGCCTGCTTGGCGTGGCTGTATTCATTTTCGACCTTGGCGGCCAGAATGCGATAGGCAACCTTTGTGTCGCCACAGCCAGCCGCTCCGTCCAGAGATACGACTTCTCGCACGCCGAGCTTGCCATCGTAGTAAATGCTACCGGCATGAATAGAGTCAATTTTCATTTTCCTCTCCGAATTTGCGATGTCACTGGACATCAAAGGGCAGGGCCAAATCCGGTATCTCAAAGAAACCCAATTGCCCCTTCCACGGAATAAACGGCAACGGCTTCGGATCGCGCAGGACAAATCCGAACCTTCCGAAAAACCACGGCGAAGTCGATACCGCTACGCAATCCACAATTTCCACGGAGCCGACGATGCCACCGCGCTCCAGTTGTTCGAACGGGGGTAGCTCAATCGTCGGCCCGCCGGTCGCCCACAGAGGGTCTTGGCCAACCTCGTACTCGGCCCGCGTCGTTCCTTTGCTGGCGTGAATTAGCGCTCGGCCGCGAAACCGGGTTGGCCAGTCGCGATTCTCGATGTCCTTCCCGCTGTGCAGGATGTGCCAAGCCCACGGCTGCCGGATGCTCAGCGCAATCACAATACATCTCCTTCACGCGACGTATCCGACGCCTTGAAGTCGCGCACCAGCGCATCCACGTGCCAGGTGTTCACCTCAGCCACGCCACGCTCGACGACGATGCCGTACTGCACTTGGTTGGATAGTGCAAATTCGGTTAGCCGCTTCTCGTCCAGACGGCGCGATTCGGCCACGAATGCAAGCGGATGCCACATCGCGTTAATCCGTCACTACTTTGGCGAGCAGCGCCTTCCCGGCCGGGAAGAGCGCTTCGTCGATTGCCGCGCTGTCGACACGCAGCCGCACCACGGCAAGGGCGGCGAACTCGCCACTTTCCCGGTGCTTTGCCAGCTCCCCTTGCATGTACTCCGGATTGTCGTCGTTGCCGACCCCATCGTTGATGGCCAGCGCCTCGGGCGCGTACTCGCCCTCGTACCGTTGTTTTCGTTGCCCTACCAGGACGAGAAAATCCACTTTTCCTCCGATCGTGCTTTAAGTCGCGCCGGCACACCGGCCTTTTTAACTTTCCACGAAGGGCCGCCCTGCGAAGAGGACGGCCGAACCTGGATCGTCTTTGTTGGATTGTTTTGGGCGGGACTGCGACGGCCCGAACCATCGCAGTCCCACGAGCTAACCGTATGTGCTTGGCGCCTGCTCGGGCGTATTGGTGGCATCGACGGAACGGGATGGGCCAAGCATTAATCGCTTCGGGACGCGCTTGACCAGACCGGCGCCGACCAAGAAATTCAAAATCACGAACCCCTTTCTGTTTCTTTTGTCTGCAGTAAGGATGCCCGCACTTCCATCAACATCCTTCCCAACATGTTTTGCCCGCGGCCGCGGCAAACACCCCAGAAAACGTCGCCCCAAGTGTTCCCCTCGATAAGCTTGCTGGGCGCCGTCCGCATCAGCCTTGCGGCCAGTTCCGTGCTTGGTGCGAACTTCTGATTGAGCAGCGAACGCATCACCTGCAACTTGGCCTTGTCCCAATCAGCACGCATCTCGACATGACGCCCAAGCCGCTTGGCCTGCCACGCCTCACAACGACGGAAGGGCTCCCGTAAATGCGGGCTTGCCTTGGCCGCCTGATAGGCATTCTCCACAGTCGGATAGACCACGCCATCGAGTTCCACCGGCACCGGCCAGAAATTGCTCAGCCAGCGGTATTCGCCCTGAAAAGCCTCAATGTCCATTTTCTACTTCACCCACCGAAACACTTGACAGCGATCAAACTATATATAATCATATCAATAAATGCAACAGGAGTCAATAGGAGCGGTGGTTTTTATCGGAAGCAGCACAAGCAATTCCTCCTGAACAGGCCCATGTTGGGCCTCAACGAAGGAGCACTTTATGCGTACGCTAGTATCCGAGCGGCAGCGGAAGTTCTACCGCCTGACTCAAGAAGCCTTCCGCCAGCCAACCGACTGGCTGATCAGGGTGCTGCGTGATCAGCGCCTACGGGGCAACCCGTCCTATCTTCTTTCCCGTGCGGCCTGTCTTCGCGCCCTGACTTTCCGGGAGCGCACTGGCCTTCCTTTCGGGCACGCCCGCCGCGCCATACGCCGGCGCCTGGAGGTCTGATGATGGAAATCCTCAACCGCCACCACCTCAAGGGCATGCCGTGGCCAAAGGGCGCGCTTTATGTCGGTCGCGGCACCCCGCTTGGCAACCCCTTTGTGATCGGCCAGGACGGCGATCGCGAGGAGTGTATTGCCCGCTACCGTCCCTGGTTGGAAGAAAAAATCTGCCACGGGAACCCCGCCATCCTGACTGCCCTCGTCGGCGCCAAACGGGCCAACGCGCTGGTCTGCAGCTGCACGCCGGCGCCCTGTCACGCGGCTGTGATCGCAGAGTTGTCGGAAGACATCACGTTGCATGGTCTCCCGCCGTCACGCTGCTACGCCGGAATCGGTTCGCGCGAAACGCCAAAGGCCATCCTGGCGACCATGCGCAAGATCGCAATCCGGTTGGGCGAGATGGGCTACACCCTGCGCAGCGGGGGAGCGGATGGCGCCGACACGGCTTTCGAAGAAGCGGCCAAGAGCAAGGAGATTTTCCTGCCATGGCCTGACTTCAACGGTCGCAAATCGGTGTTCGGCGTTCCATCGGATGGCGCGCTGGAAGTCGCCAGCACGCTCCACCCAGGCTGGGCCAAGCTCGGCAACAGCGTGAAGGCTCTGCATGGCCGCAATTCGCACCAAGTCCTCGGCGAGGATCTGGATTCCCCGTCCGACTTTGTCGTCTGCTGGACACGAGACGGCGCGGAGACGGAAGCGCAGCGCAGCGAGAAGACCGGCGGCACCGGCCAGGCCATTGCGCTTGCCGACCGATGGGGAATTCCGGTTTTCAACCTGGCCAACAAAGACGCGCTCGACCGCCTCGGGCGCTTTCTCAAAGGAGAGTGAATATGCCGAAAATCGGTGAAATCAAGGCGCTTGGTCATGAGATCGAACTCATGGCTGTGCGTTACGGCAACGGCCGACCGGCTATCGTCATGGCGGACAAGGAAGACGGGCTGCCATTCGGCAACCTGTCGACCAACCTGCCCGATGTGCATCTCGGCCAAAACGAAATCTTCATCAAGACGTGGAGCGAGAACAACTCCCTTCGCCAGCCAGCGCTGGATTCCGGACTGTTCCGCGACACCGGCCGCCGCGTGCCCGTCGGGCATGCCGAAGCCGAAGTCTGGGAAATGACCTTTTCCTTTCCTCGCTGATCAACCGACCGGGCACCCGCATGGTGCCCGGTTTTCTTTTTTTGGGAGGCGCTATGGAACCCACCCGAAAGCCGTTGCGGATCGATTTCGCGCCGGATGGCGCACGGTGTTCTTATCCGGGGTGCAACCACCACATCGAGCGAGCGCATGTCGTTCTCGAGGGGGACCGGGAAGTCCTCTACGGCTCAGAGTGCATC
>JAIOHN010000874.1 GCA_019912985.1 Anaerolineae bacterium
GTTCAACACTGCTGTTATTGGCTCCAAACCAATCGGCAGGCCGCGTCGTCTCGCCAAAAATCTCATTGGCGAGCAGCTCGTTATCAAACCACAGGTCGGAGATGAATGTGGCCGTGGTCTGGTCGGTGTTGAATGTCCAACCGGCAGGCCGCTGCTCTAACCCCAACACCTCGTTCGCCAGCAGTTCGAGATCGGCACGCAGGTCAAACGCAAAGTCCTGGGGGTTGTTGACCTGGGCAGCCCAGGCGCTCCCTCCGACAAATGCAGCCAGCAGCAGGCCCAGCACAAAATACAGTTTGCGCCGCATGACATGAACCTCTTGATCGTTAATTGTGTTTATTATACCCATGCGCGGCATAAACAAAAATGCGCCAAAGATACGGGTTATCACTGAAAATTCGGGGTGTTGGACTCGCTGGTAGTGGAGCGTTCGGATCGCAGGTTAAGACTCGTTCGATGATTTTCTATTTTTAGGGGAAGAGGGGCGGTCAAACAGTGGCACTACCGCCCCTGGATGAAGTGAGGTTAAGCGGTGATACTGGCGACAGCCTTCTCGACACTGTCTTTGGGGCTGATCTGAAGCTGCTCGTCAATGACGACGCCGTTTTCATCAATCACCCAATGTGAGCGAATCACGCCCATATACGTCTTTCCATACATGGATCGCTCGCCCCACGCGCCCCATGCTTCCAGCACCTTGTGATCGGTATCGCACAGCAGGTCGTAGGGCAGTCCTTCTTTTTCTTTCCACTTTAGCTGGTCTTTCGGTTCATCCGGGCTAATCCCCAGGATGACCGCGTTGCTGCTTTCGACTTTGGGCATTTCATCGCGGAAGCCGCAGGCCTGCGTGGTACAGCCACTGGTCCCAGCTTTGGGATAGGCGAAGAGAATGACCTTTTTTCCGCGAAAATCGCTCAATTTGACCATGTCGCCGTTCTGATTCGGCAGTTCAAAATCTGGCGCTTGCTCGCCCACTTTCGGCATCTTGCTTTCTCCTCCGTAATGGCTAGTAGTACCTGTAAAGTATAAATCGCTTACACAGATTGTGCTTGTTGGATTGCTTCCAGCGCTTTGCTCACGCTTTCCTTCGGTCCAACGCCAATCTGCATGTCGATAATGGTGCCATCTTCGTCGATGACCCAGTAGGAGCGCTTCGCCATTGGGATGCGGACGATCCCCAGAAGCGACATGCCCTCGCCGCCCAACTGCATAAGTACCGCCTGGTCCGTGTCGGAGAGCAGGTCGTATTGCAGCTCTTCGCGTTCTTTCCAATGCTTGAGCGCTTCGGGCTTATCCGTGCTGATGCCCAGAACGACCGCATTTACATTTTCGAACTGAGGGAGTTGATCACGGAAGGTGCAGGCTTGCATGGTGCAGCCAGCGGTGCCTGCTTTGGGGAAAGCGAAGATAATCACCTTTTTCCCACGATAATCACTGAGGCTGATGCGCTGCTCATCCTGGTTTGGAAGTGTGAAATCGGGTGCTTTGTCGCCAATCTGTGGCATGAGGGCCTCCTGTAACTATTGGTAAGCACGATTATAAATTTGTCGCGACTCAAATGTAATATGCCGAAATGAGTATCAGATGAACCTTTGCCGTTGGCCTGATGATCGCTGGTAGATAGGGGGATTTCTGCTACAATCGCGCGGTTTAGGTTGGAATGGTGATGTATGCAGATTAGCGAAGCAAGGCGAATGGGCGCATCTGGTAAACGTGTGACAGTTCTCCAGAGGCATGTCGTTGACGTGATGTTGGTGCTGGTGTTGTGCCTGTTCGCACTGTGGCCGCTGCTGCAAAAGCCGGGATTACCCAACGGTACGGACACGCTTTATCACATCTACCGCGCGGCGGAGATGGACCGCAGCTGGTCGCATGGTGTGCTCATGCCACGCTGGGCGGAATCTTTCTACTTTGGTTATGGTTCTCCCCTCTTTTATTATTACGCCAGCTTTACCTATTACCTGACCAGTATCATCACCCGCTTGACCGGCGCGGATGCGGTCAACAGCCTGCGTCTGGTCGTGATGCTGTCGCTGCTGGTTTCTGGCGGCGGGATGTTTGTGTTCATGCGTGGGCGGGCGGGGGCGCTGGCTGGAGTCATTGCGGCAGTGGTTTATGTCTACACGCCGTACATTATGTACAAAGAGCCGTATGCGCGCGGCGATTTCCCTGAAATGCTGTCGTTTGCCCTGTTTCCAGTCATCGTGTGGTTGTTCGACCGGCTGCTGCGCAGAAGTCGCCCGCTTGATTTGCTGCTGGCAGGGCTGAGTATCTATGTGCTGGTCAACACCCATAACTTAATGGCCCTGGTCTTGAGCGCCATGTTAGGCGCATGGCTGCTGTGGAATGGCTTGACGGTCGGTTGGCGGCGTGCGGCGCTGGCATTGGCTGCGCAGATGATCGGGATAGGGCTGGCCGCGTCATTCTGGCTGCCGGTGGTTCTGGAACGAGATGCTGTTCAACTGGGAAATCTGGTGGCGCTGGCCGAGCTTGATTTTCGCAATTTCTTCATCCCACTCACCTATTTGCTCGGTGGTGTGCCGCGCCTGGATGGGGGTGCAGTCAACGGCTTGATGCCCGTGTACAAACTGGGTGTGATGCAGTGGGTGTTGGCGCTGATCGGCGTCCTCGGCCTCTTGGTGACACAGGTGCGCACCGCCGTCTCGCCGCTGCGCAAACATGGACCAGGCATGACCGCGATCTTTTTCGGCGCAATGGCGGCGGTCTTTATTTTTATGATGACGCCCTGGTCAGAGTTTATCTGGCTGACACCTATCCCGTTTTCGATGTTGCAGTTTCCGTGGCGCTTTCTCGGCCCGGCGGCGTTCTGTCTGGCGGTGCTGGCCGGGATGAACGCAATCTGGCTCCAGCAAGTACCGCGCAGACTTGGCGCGGCGGGGGTCGCGTTTATCGCTGTGGCGGCGGTAGCATCGGTGATGCCGCTTCTGTATATCCCAGAATGGACCAACAGCGCTGTCGATACCAGTATCGCGGCTTATCACCGCGCGGAAACCAGCGGCAAGCAGTTGGCGACCACTTATTCCAGCGAGTTTTTGCCAACAACTGTGCTGTCACTGCCAGACCCCACTGATCGCTTGCTGGATGATTATGCCGACGGCTATCCGGTCGATCATGCGCATTACGAGGCGTTACCGGAGGATGTCGAGGTGACGCTGCTGGCGAATGGGCCGGATTTCAGCGAGTGGCAGGTGAGCGCGCCGTTTGCCTTTACCTTTGAAGCGTTGATCTTTGATTTTGCGCCGTGGCAGGCCGAAGTGGATGGTCAACGGGTGCAAATCTTCCCGGCAGACCCGCACGGTCTGATCACGTTCGATGTCCCAGCGGGTGAGCACAATGTACGCCTTTTCCTGGGGACAACGCC
>JAIOHN010000875.1 GCA_019912985.1 Anaerolineae bacterium
GACAAGCGCAATCCACGCGGAGCGCGAAAACGTGAGGAGCAAGGCCCACAATCCCAGGCCAGCCAGCAGGGTGCCGAATAGCCAGCGTCGTTCGCGCAAAATCCATGCGCTGGTTGCCAGCACGCCGATCACCAGGAAACCAGCCAACACATTGGGATGTGGCAGCAGCGCATAAGGCCGTAACCAGCGGACTCCCTCCGCCTGAACCACACTGATGCCGGTCTGGTCAACATCCAGGCGAAATTCCCCAAGGGCTTGCAAGCCAATCGAGCCTTGATTGGCGACCTGAAGGACCGCGAGGATACTGTTCCAGGCAAGGCCGATGATGAGCATCCAGATGAGCAGCCGCCTGGGTGGGCTGGCACAGGCCATGACCAGCGCAAATAGCGCGACAATTCCCAGTTGCAGGGCAGCAGTCGCGCCCACTTCGGGATTATCATAGCGGCGATAGGCCCACCACTGCGATGTAAACGCCCACAACACCAGCAGCAGCAGCGCCAGCGCCCAGATACGCCGCGCTGGATCACGAAGCAGTTGGTTAAAGCCGGGCAATCGTAAGATCATCCACCAGCCGATTGTCCAAAGGACAGGCAGCAATATCAGAAAAGACGACACGTATAATGCAGGGAAGAATACCGGGCGCTGTGGCAGGCGGTACCACACCGGAATGAGGAGGAATGTCGCCAAAATGCCGAGGTGGATAGGCAGCAGTCGGTAGTATTTCAATCCCAATCGCTTTCTCTCTGTGCCATACGATTCCCATACTAATGCAGACTATCACCTCACGATAGTAACATGTCGCGCTTGATGGTCAGGTTGCCTGTGGTATAATGCATACCCATAGGGGTATAGGTATAAGCGAGGTTTATGCATGATCGAAGATGGGCTGAAGTGTGAATACAACACCCGTACACTCCATCGCATCAACCGTATTCAGGGTCAGTTGAATGGCCTGAAGAAGATGATTGAAGCGGATGATGGCACGTGCGAGGAACGGGTCATCCGGGCAAGAGCCATCGAGAAGGGTATGACCAGTCTGATTACCCACCTGGTGGAGTGTTATCTGGTTAACACTGCCCGACAAGAAATGGAAGACGACCCTGACGGCACAACCACCGAACTGATCCGCATTTTCGATCTGCTCAATCACTAGTAAGTAAGAGGAATTTCATGCCAACACAGGAACTTGATCTCCCGATCACCGGGATGACCTGCGCAAGCTGCGTCCGCACCGTGGAACGCGCTTTGACCAAAACAGATGGTGTCGCGGATGCCAATGTAAATCTGGCAACAGAACGCGCGCACGTGATGTTCGACCCTGCACAGGTCGATACGCAAAAATTAATTGAACGCATCAGTAACGCCGGTTATGGCGTGGCACAGGCAACGATGGAACTGCCGATCACCGGGATGACCTGCGCGAGCTGCGTTCGTAATGTCGAGCGTGCGATCAACAAGCAGCCGGGCATTCTGGATGTGAATGTCAACTTAGCGACCGAGAAAGCCCGCGTGACTTATCTGCCGGGCAGTGTCCGCCGCAATGACCTGATCGCAGCAGTGGAGAATGCCGGTTATGGTGTCGTCGATCTCTCCAACGTGGAAGCGCCAGAAGACGCTGAGCGGGCCGCACGTCAGGCTGAGATTGACCGGCAGAAGCGGCTGGTATTGATCGGTGCGCTGTTCACGCTGCCGCTGTTTATCCTCAGTATGGGACGGCATTTATTCCATAGCATCCCCTTTATCATGCAAACATTCCCCTGGCTGATGTGGGAAGGCTGGCCGGTGGTGTTTTTCCTGCTGGCGACCCCGGTTTATCTGGTGGTCGGGCGACAGTATATGGTCGGTGCGTACAAAGCGGCGCGCAACGGCACCACCAATATGGACACACTGGTTGGGATGGGGGCGTCGGCATCTTACTGGTACAGCGTGGCTGTGCTGGTGGGGATTCTGCTGGGACGGACCGAGACACTCGGCACAGGTGAGTATTTCGAGACTTCTGCGGTGATTCTCACGCTGATCACCCTCGGTAAGCTGCTGGAAGCCCGCGCGAAGGGCCGCACCAGCGAGGCGATCAAAAAGCTGATGGGTCTTGCTCCGAACACCGCTACCTTGCTGCGGGATGGTGAGGAAGTGGAGGTCAAGATTGACGATGTGGTGGTAGGCGACCGGCTGATCGTGCGCCCCGGTGAACGGGTGCCAGTGGATGGCATGGTGATCGAAGGGCGTTCGACAATAGATGAGTCGATGCTGACGGGTGAGAGTTTGCCCGTGAATAAAAGCACTGGCAGCGAAGTCATCGGTGCGACGGTTAACAAGCAGGGGCGGCTGGTGATTGAGGCCACGCATGTGGGCGCACAGACAGCGCTGGCGCAGATTGTCCGTCTGGTCGAACAGGCACAGGGTTCCAAAGCGCCCATTCAGCGGATTGCGGACCAGGTGTCCAGTGTTTTCGTGCCTGCGGTGTTGGTTTTGGCACTGATTACCTTCCTGGGATGGCTGTTGATTGGTCAGGTGGGATTCACGATTGCGATGGTCCACGCGGTCGCTGTGCTGGTGATCGCCTGCCCATGCGCGCTGGGATTGGCGACGCCAACCGCGATTATGGTGGGAACCGGCAAAGGTGCCGAGATGGGCATCCTGTTTAAGAGCAGCGAAGCACTGGAAAACACCCATCGTCTGCAAGTGGTTGCGCTGGATAAGACCGGGACGATTACACGCGGCCAACCTGCTGTGACAGACATCCTCCCGGCGGATGAGCATGACACTGATCGGCTGCTGCAACTGGCGGCCAGTGCGGAGCGCGGCAGTGAGCACCCGCTGGCACAAGCGATTATCGACGCCGCCAAAGAGAAGGGGCTGAAACTGGCCGATCCACAAGGATTTGAGTCTGTCTCTGGCCTGGGTATCCGCGCGACAATCAATGGACAGACTGTGCTGGTGGGCAATCCGCGCTTCTTTAGCGATCAGGGTCTGAAATGGTCGGAGAAGCAGGCCAACCAGATTGAGGCGCTCCAGGGACGCGGACGAACGGTCACACTGGTGATGGCAGATGAAGATGTGGTGGGCGTGTTCGGAATCGCGGATACGATCAAAGAAAGCTCAATAGAAGCCATCCAGGCGCTGCAAACAGCTGGCCTGGAAGTGGTGATGATTACTGGCGATAACGAGTTTACCGCGCAGGCGATTGCGGCTGAAGTGGGCGTGAAGCGTGTGATGGCGGAAGTGCTGCCAGGGCAGAAATCGGAAACCGTCGCGGCGCTGCAAGCGGAAGGCAAGCGTGTGGCGATGGTGGGCGATGGCATCAACGATGCGCCTGCGTTGGCACAGGCAGATGTGGGGATTGCCATCGGCACTGGCACGGACATTGCGATGGAAGCCTCCGATGTGACTTTGATGAGCGGGGACTTGCGCGGTGTGGCACGGGCGATTGACCTGAGTAAAGCCACGATGCGCACGATTTACCAGAATCTGTTCTGGGCGTTTATCTACAACCTCATCCTTGTCCCAGTGGCAATGCTGGGCCTGCTGCAACCGATGTTCGCAGCGGCGGCGATGGCCTTCTCGAGCGTGTTTGTGGTGAGTAACAGTCTTCGTTTGCGCGGGAAGCGCATCTCAGAGAATGAACGCCAGATGCAGCCAACTATGCAGGCGGCGAAGGTGGGTGCGGGCGACTGATTTCCTCCATATTATAGAACAAAAAGGGGCGACGCATTCGCCTCTTTTTTATTTTCCTGATGGCAATGCTGGGCCTGCTGCAACCGATGTTCGCAGCGGCAGCCATGGCCTTCTCGAGCGTGTTTGTGGTGAGTAACAGCCTTCGTTTGCGTGGGAAGAAGATTGGCCGCGAAACGACCAGCATAAGCGAACAACCCGCCATGCAAACGGCGCAGCAGTCCGCGTAACTATAGCTATCTCGTAGCGAAAGAGGCGCACACTGCGCCTCTTTTTTGTTTTATGTGCTCTCGCAACTTGATCCCGATGTGTAAAGCGCTTCTCTGTCATTCCCTGATATACCAGAGGACAACAAAAGCAACAATTCGCTTTACTCCATGTATTTTTCGGCTGGCTCATCGACTGCCGCTTCAAGGATTTTCCCGGCTACAAACTCAGGCGTATCAGCATTAGCAGGTGCTTCCACGTTGGTGATACCAATTAGCAATCCGTTGCTAATGAAATCGCTGGCGGTATTGTGCGGGTACACTGTGATGACGCGAATATTGTCAGGCGCCAGTTCGAGACGTGCGGCAGTCGAAAGGCTGTTGAGCGCGTGCTTTGTTGATGTGTAAGGGCCTACACTGGGGTACACTTGTTTCGTCGCCGTCGAACTGACATTGATAATCAGCCCGCCTCCGTATGCACGCATCGAGGGAATCACGGCCTGCATTCCGTAGAAGGACCTCAGAACACTGAGTTCAATGAGCTGCCGATAGGCGTCAGACGGATAGTCAGCTATCGCACCAGCACCGATTGATGCCCCGGCACATGCCCGCTGGTCTCAATCAACTCCAACCCCGGCAGCAGTTCCGTGTCCCCATCCACCAGCCGGATGCGCTCCATTGGCTGATCCCATTG
>JAIOHN010000876.1 GCA_019912985.1 Anaerolineae bacterium
CCGACCTTGAGCAGGGGCGTGGTGAACTGGCCCAGTTCGCCCGGAGACAGGCGCAGGAATCCGGCCGCATCCGCGGCAGCATCGAACTCGATCTGCGTCGCGGCCGTATTGGGCTTGATCTCGATGAACTTGCCGGCCACCCCGGAGGTAGTCGTCGCGGCGAGGTGATCCTGGTTGTCGGCGATGTAGGTGACGCTGCCGCCGGGGGCCTGGACGCTATCGCCGACCGTCAACAAGCTGTTCGCGCCGCCCGCCGTGAGTAAAATGTCGCCGCTGCCCGCTGTCAGCCCAGTCGTTCCCGCGACCGTGCCCACCGTGAAGCCGTTCGCATCCATGAACTGGAAGCCACCGACACTGCTGCCGGCCAGGGTGTCGATGGCATGAGCCGCGCTGCCGAGGGCGACCGCGCCACCGGAGATCACCTTGAGGCCGCCGGCCGTGACCATGCCGCTGGCGTTGCCGGTGATGCCGGAGGCGCCGGCATCAAGAACGACCGTGCCATAGGTCGTGCCGATGGACGTAATTGCGCCTTTCAGGTCGATACCGCCCGCGGCCGTAAGGCTAATGGTTCCGCCGGTGGCACCGGAGGAGGTGATTTTCCCGATGTTGCCAAGGGAACCGCTGCCGCCGGCAATTAGCGAAATGGCTGCACCGCTTGTCGATCTGATTTCGTCACCGGAGGTCGTGAAACTGATGCCCCCGCTCGACGAAGAAGCCGTTGTTTGCAGCGTGAAGCTGCTGACACCACCGCTCAGCGCCAGGATGCCGTCGGACAAGGTATCTACGGTGATACTCTCGTTTGCCTGCAATATTACGTTTGGGGTGGATAAGCCCTCGAGTGCAGTTTCACTGACTTGCCACGTCCCGCTGCCATCGCCAGAAAGAATCTGCCCATCGGCCACATCGGTATCGTTCGTCCCCCCTCCACCGCCGACAATAGTCAGGTTATCCGGGTCGAGCAGCAAAGTACCTCCCTTGCCAACAGGGGCCCGGGTGTCGACGCTGGCGCGGAAATCGAGATACTGTTTGCCCGACACCTCGACGAAGCCGCCGTCGCCACCCAACTCTCCCCCCCGTGCCGAAACAGTGCCATAAGCCCGCGTCGCCTCGTCCGCCCAGACGATCACCTTGCCGCCGTCGCCGCTCTGAGTGGCATCGGCGCGAATCTCGGCACCGGCGCCGAAAAAGGTCCGCTCGGCGTTGGGGATATCCCGGTTCCCGCCCTGGTAGTCGCCTCCGACCAGCACCGTGCCGCCGCCCGTGGCGCCGGAGGCGTCCAGCCTCGCCGCGCCGGTCAGCACCACTTTGTTGCCGAGCACCTCGATGCGGCCGCCGTGGCCGGCGGTGCTCGCGGCGGAAACCGTGCCATCCTCGACGCGCGCCTCGCCGACGGCGCGGAAGACAATGCGGCCGGCTTCATCCACACCCACGTTATCTGCGGAAGCCAACCCGCTGTGACGGATGGCCCCGCCGTGCAAGCCGATGCTGCGTCCCATCAGGCTGCCGAGGTTGATGGCGGCATTCTCCGGAGCATTCACCTCGTACTGGATCTCTGGATTGGCGATATCCACCAGCCGCACGCTCTTGCCGGCGGCGAGCAGCACCTCGCCGTTGGGCGCCGATATCAGCCCAGCATTTTCCACCTGCGGGGCGATGAGCAGAATCTGCCCGCCCCGGGCAGCACGCACTTCGCCCTCATTAACAATAGCGCCGGCGCCGGTGCGCTCGGTGAAGTTCAACCGGCCCGAGAGGAAATCGGCATCCGAAAGATTGAGTGTGGAGGCAACCAAGCCGCCGACATCGATGCGGCTTCCTGCGCCGAACGCGATGCCGTTGGGATTAATGAGGAAGACGCGGCCGTTCGACTGAAGCGCGCCGAGGATTTGC
>JAIOHN010000877.1 GCA_019912985.1 Anaerolineae bacterium
CATCACGCTCCACCATGTCAGCAGCATCAGCAGCGGCCCACCGGCAATCAATACCGCCCAACCGCGCCGCTGATTGAAAAAGGCATGCAGCGCCAACCCGCCAGCAATGACTATCGCCAGTTCTTTCGCCAATGTCGCCAGCACCAGCAGCACAATCGTCCAGCGGAAGCGCCGCTGTTGGTATGTGATCACCGCCAGCAGCGCCAGCATGAAGCACAGCGGTTCGTTCAGATCGAGCAGCACCGCAAACAGGCTGCCGACCCACAGGCCGTAGATCAGGCCGCCGATTGCAGGCGCACCCCACCCAACCAGCAGGTAGGTCACCAAACCGGCGGCGATACTGTGCGCCAAGATATTCACGATTACCAGCGCCCAGGGGACCAACTGCGGCTGGCCCAAAGCCAGCACGCGGCTGACCAGCGGATAGAGGATGCGCTGGTAACGCAGGGTCGGTCCGTCAATATAGGGGACTGCCTGTGCGCCATCCCGTGCGATGAAATAGGCGAACTGACCATCATAGCCTTTCGTGCCGCTCAGATCATGCTCGGAAAAACGGGTGCCGATCCAGGCAAACGTCAGTGGGCCGCGTTCGGCATTGTTCACCAGGACATAGCCGCACAGCAAACAGGTCAGGATGAAGGTGAGTAGACTGATTTGTAGCGCGCGTCGTTGAGCAAGCATCATGCGTCCTCCGCTATCAGTCTACGTCAGATTTTGTTCGTGGAATCATAAAGGGACGCTGTGGCGTCCCTTTAGTGATGTTTTATCGCTGACCTACTTGGTCGCGGGGCCGCGTCCGCGATACTCGCCGCTGGCGTAGACATAAACCGGTGTGCCGATGTTATCCTCGGTATCCGGCTGGCCTTCACCTGTCCAGCGGAATAAATAACTGGCGTCGCTGATGCTGAGGTTGACACAGCCGTGGCTGCGCCGATAGCCAAAGCCATCATGCCAGTAGGTGCCATGCAGACTGATTCCGCCTTCGAAATACATCACCCACGGCACACTTTCCAGCGCGTATGCATCCGGCGCACCCGTCGCACCCGCCATGCGGTCAGTGGGGACCCGCGCCCACACAGTGTGGATGCCCTCCGGCGTATCCCACCCTGGCAGCCCGGACGCGATCAAGGTGGCGAATACCGGCGTGTCGTTTTCGTAAGCCACGAGCGTTTGCTCATAAAGATCAACCGCTACCCAACGGCCTTCGATTTCATCGGGCCGCTCGACCGGTTTCGCCAGCGCAATGGAGCGCTGCTCAATCCACTGGTCAGGGCCGACCATGTACCAGTACCACTCGCCCAGTTTGACTTCAGCAAAGATGTTCACCAGATCATAACGCGCTTTGAAAATCCCCGTTTCCATCGATTGCTGCGCGCCCGGTTCGGGTACGGTCATTAAATCGCCTAGAACCCAACCAAACTCGTTCTGCAAGCCATCCAACAACTGCACACCCCGGAAAAACGAAGGCTGCACAAACTTGAGATCGTCTGTCTGCATCCATTGTTGTTCGCGGTTTTTGACCCAGCCATCGGTAAAATCAACAGCATGAACGAAGTTGAACCCGGCAGGCATCTGCCCGATCACGCCACCATTGGGGGCATCGTAAAGGTTCGGCGCTGAATTGGTGACTTTCCAGAAGCTGTAGTTATCCAACGTGTAGCCATCCTGGCGGATCGGCAGCACCACGGGGCGTGGGAAGGCTTCCATCAGGCGGTCACATTCGGCGCTTGTGGTCAGGTTATCCAGCGACAACCCGGCACAGGTCGTCATAAAACTATCGACAGCAGCGGCGGGACTCACCAGCGCCACACCGCACAGCACAAACAGCACAGGCAAAATGAGCAGTCGGGATTTCATGGACTTCATTGATCTCCAGTTCATGAATTTGGCGACATCTTATCACAACATCTGCCAGATCGTGCGGTCGCTTTCCCGACGACAGGCTGACGATATGCTAAAATAGGCCGCACTATGACTGGAACCCTGTACATCGTCCCCACACCGATTGGCAATCTCGAAGACATCACGCTGCGCGCGCTGCGGATTCTGCGCGAAGTCAGCCTGATCGCCGCCGAAGATACCCGCACCACCCGCGTGCTGCTGCAGCACTACGAAATTACGACACCGCTGACCAGCTATCACGAACACAACAAACTCACCAAGCTGGATGCGATTTTCGATGCACTGGCGGCGGGGGATGTGGCGCTGGTATCCGATGCAGGCACACCCGGAATCAGTGACCCCGGCTATGAGCTGATTACCGAGACCATCCAGCGCGGCATCCGCGTGGAACCGCTGCCGGGGGCCAGTGCCATTCTCACGGCGCTGGTCGGGTCCGGTCTGCCCACAGATGGCTTCGTCTATCTTGGTTTTTTGCCGAAGAAAGCCAAAGCACGGGCCGACCTCCTGCACGATTTACTCCAGGAGCGGCGCACACTCGTCGCTTACGAAAGTCCGAATCGGTTGGTGGAGACTTTAGAAGCCGTGCGCGAGACATTCGACGAGCGGCCTTTATGTGTGGCGCGCGAATTGACCAAGCTCTACGAGGAATTCTTCCGGGGAACCGCCAGCACCGCTATCGACCATTATACGGCCAATCCACCGCGCGGTGAGATCGTGCTGCTTATCAGCGGCGCACTGCCGGATGAGGCGGCCTGGGATGAGGTCCGCGTTCGCGCCGCATTAGCCGATCTCATGGCACAGGGCGAGTCGCTAAACCGCGCGGCGAAGATCGTGGCCGGGCAAAGCGGCTGGAATAAACGCGATGTCTACGCCCTGGGGACAGGCGCATAAGGGGCGATTCCGTATTTACAGCAGCCAAATCCAGCGCATTAACCCTCAAATTGCGAGAATCACTCTGGAAATGTCGGCACCTTTCGGTACAATAGCGGTTTGACGGCTGCAATTTCCTCTCAGAATTGACCGTTAATAAACAATCGAGGTAAACAGGATTTATGGCATCCTATCACGGGCCAAAAGCTAGAGTACAGCGGCGCTTCGGAGAAGTGCTGGTGCCGCGTCCAAAATACCAGCGCATTCTGGAAAAGCGTGCTTACCCACCTGGCGATCATGGTAAGGAAAAACAGTTCCGTTCAGGCCGCCGCAGTGACTACGGTATGCAGCTTAACGAGAAGCAGAAGCTGGCCTTCATCTACAACGTGCGCGAACGGCAGATGCGCCGTTATTTCATGAAAGCGCGTCGTCAGCCGGGCAACACCGGCTCCAACCTGTTGGTCCTGCTGGAACGCCGGTTGGACAACATCATCTACCGTGCTGGGATCGCACCGACGATCTGGGCAGCACGCCAGTTGGTCAGTCACGGTCACGTGCTGGTCAATGGCGGTCGACTCGACATTCCATCCTATTCGGTGGAGTTGGGCGACGAAATTCGCATGTCCGATAAGATGCGACAGAATGTCCATATCGTGGAATCACTGGAAAGCAGTGGCAGCGGACTGCCGGAATATCTGGCGCTGGATAAGGCAAACGCAGCGGTAACGCTGATCCGTATGCCCGAGCGTAACGAGATCCCGGTCCCCGTTGACGAACCACTGATCGTCGAGTATTATACACGACTGACGTAAGCTCCTTTCTAAATACGCTGACACCCCGCCAAAGCGGGGTGTTTTGATTCATCTGAAAATTTAATGAACTTAACGGTGGTTTGGCAGAGGCCGCATTACAATAATAGACGTTTTATTGCACCAATGAGGATAACTGCCTTCTATGAAGTGGATACCGGCCCTGCTGTTGCTGCTCCTGACCCTTGCCCCCGCACAGGCCCAAACCCCGCTCGACAGTGGTGAGCCTTATCTGCGTTCGCCACGCCTGGGCATCAATCACATCAGCTTGACCAACGAAGCCACCAGCGACGAGCGCTATGCCCACGCACTGGCGTTGGGCGCGGGCTGGAACCGCTGGCCGCTGTACTGGAACCAGGTTGAACCAGAGCCAGAGAACTTCCACTGGGATAATTATGATTCATTGGTGACAAACGACCTGCGCAACGGCTTGAAGATCAACGCGATTCTGATTGGCAGGCCAGAGTTCGCAGCGGACGGCGCACGCATCAAAGGCTTGAATGAGCCGATCTTTGCCGATGGCACCGATAGCCCGCGCGAGGACAAAGCGCTCAATCCCGATAATCCCTGGGTGAATTTCGTCCAGGCAGCAGTGCAGCGCTATAAGCCCGGTGGCGAACTGGCGCAGGCCGAAGGTTGGGCAGCGGATGAAGGCATCCGAATCTGGGAAATCTGGAATGAGCCGGATTATCCACCTTTCTGGGAAGCCGGGATTTACGATTACGCGCGCCTGCTCAAAACCGCCTATATCGTCATCAAACGTATCGATCCTGATGCACAGGTGATGTTTGGCGGTCTGCTCTACAATACGCAGGATAATTGGCTGGCGCGTGTGCTGGCGATTCTGGAAAAAGACCCGCTGCGCGAGGCGAACAACTGGTACTTCGACATCGCTGCGGTCCACAATTACACCTATCCCTGGCGCAGCGGCTGGCTGGTACTCTATGTGCGCCAGACGCTCAGCGCCTATGAGCTGGACAAACCCATCTGGCTCAACGAAAGTGGCACGCCGGTCTGGGATGATTATCCTGGGCCAGTGTGGGCGCGCACCCCTGACGAGCGCCTCTTGCGCTCCACACAGCAGCAGCAAGCCTGGTTCTTTATCCAGAGCAGCGCTTATGCACTTGCCGAAGGCGCAGATGTGATCTTCTTTCACCAGCTCTATGATGACTGCGGCAATCAGCCCGCAGGTACCAATTTCCTGCCGCATGAGGGTGATATATGCGAAGGGAACGGTCCCTGCTTCGGGGATGCTTTCGGTCTTTATCGCAATGATGCATCTGCACTGTGTTTCAGCCACCATGATCAGCCCGGCACGCCACGCTTGGCAGCAATCGCTTATCGACTGATTGCAGACATCCTCGGCAATGCACAGTGGGAGCAGTCCCTGGTGTATACGGCTGCCGAGAAGGTCATCATCATCACATTTGATACAGCCAGCCAGCGCATTTATGTGATCTGGAACCGGACGATGGAGCCGCTGACTCTGGATTTGCCTGCTGCCGGTGACAGCGCTGAACTCTATATGCTGGAACGCGCCACACGCAGCATTCAGCCGAACATCCGTGACATCTATACGTTGAACCTGCCACCGGCTGTGCGCGATTCTTATCCTGACCTACAACCCGGCGATGTCACCGCCGTGGGTGGGCCGCCGCTGATCTTGATCGAGCCAGTGGCGAATCCGCTGCTCAAACCGGCGATCGAGCAATTTGAGGATATCCTGGTACGCGAACAGTAAGCGTAGGCTGACCGTATAAAACACTGTTCCACGTTATTGTTACCATAAGGATAACGACGCATATAGCTGGGAGAGATGCCTGTGTGCTTTATTCTTTTGGTTGCTTTAGCTCTTGCTGGATCGCTCGTCTTCGGCTTTGGCACGCAGTACTTCGGGATCATTTTCATGGTGGTTTTGACATTACTGGGTGTGCAGCAGCCCGCCTTTGAACAACCGTCGCCTGTGGCCCCGCTGGTCGAAATGACGCCGACCTACACACCTGACATAAGTGATGTGACGGGTAATCTGCTTGGTGCGGGGACAGCAGCACCAACTGTACCGGGTGCCACTTTCACGCCCGATGCGGCGCGCAACCTGG
>JAIOHN010000878.1 GCA_019912985.1 Anaerolineae bacterium
GACGAACGGCTGATGCGGCTGGCGCTTCCGATATGTGTGGCAACCCTGGTACGGGTAGACTTTTACGCTAATCGACTGTGGTTTGCTCATGGCGGCGACACCGCGATGTATCTTTTCCGCGAGGATGGAGCTGTTGAGCAGGTGACGGATGATCGCGTCGCGCATGAGCATGAGAATCAGGCATTATATGCCGCACGGACGACTCAGCAAGAGCAGCAGGCTGAGCGCCTGATTGATGTTGTCAGTCACCCTGATGTCCAGCGCGCGATCCGCAAAAGTGGTCTCTATCACAACTATGTTGATTCGCACGGGCAGATCAACCGCGAACTGGGTTATGGGGTGGTGGATGGGCTGCCAGAGCTGGATTTTTATCTTCAGCGCGGCGAGATCAGTCTTGAAGGGATTGACGCGCTGCTGATATGCAGCGATGGCTTTATCTGGCATGAACGCTGGGGCGAAAGCGAATCCGAGGCGGAGCAGCGTCTGTTGATGATGCGTCAGCGTATCGAAAGCGATGGCCTCAGTGGTTATGTCGCCGCCCTGCGCAGCATGGAAGAAGAAGATAATGCCTGCAATCTTTATCCACGCTTTAAAGTTCATGATGATGTGACTGCTGTCTACCTGGAGCTTTAACCCTGATGCCGCAATCCGCACGCGTTCTTTTCTCCACCGGATCCCTCTACCTGCTTGATACCGCGCAGTGCTTTGAACTGGCAGCAGAAGCCGGATTCGACGGTATCGAAATCATGTGTGATGATCGCTTCGGCACGCGCGATCCAAATTACCTGACTCACCTGAGCGAACGCTTTGATTTACCAGTGCGGGTCATCCACACGCCATTTAGCTATCGTGTTCCCGGTTGGAGTGATACATCACAGCTTGGCTTAATCAAGCAAACACTCAAGCTGGCGGAGCATCTCAATGCGGAGTCAATCGTCGTCCATCTGCCCCTATGGTTGAATTCTGGCACTCTACGCATTGGAAGCTGGTCCCTGAATTTCCCCTGGCAGTCGGCTTTTCTGGATGTCAAGCGCTGGATCAGCGACGAACTCCAGGCTGCTCAGGCAAATACGCCAGTCCGCATTGCGCTGGAAAACATGCCTATCAAAGTGATGTACGGCCAGCGCTTTGATCCGGCCTGGTGGAATACGGTTGACGAATGGAGCACGATTCACGACTACCTGACGCTGGATACAACCCATTGGGCAACGCATCACATTGACCCGCTCGATGCCTATCGCGCCGCAGGCAAGCGTGTCGCCCATGTTCACCTGAGCAATTTTGATGGCCGTGAGCACCGTCTCCCCCACAAAGGCCATCTTGACCTCGGTGCCTTCCTCCAGGCGCTTGCTGATGATGATTTTGGCGGCACAATCAGCCTCGAAGTACATCCCGATGCGCTTGAGTTTTACAAAACCGATCTCATTTTCCGTAATCTCTGTGAAAGTCTTGCATTTTGCCGTACACATCTCGGTCAGTCAGAATAAGCTCCTTCACTTAACTCCCATCAGTACATCCTCTTTTAGAATCCGAGAACGATACAAATACACGGATTGTGCCAACTCGCGAATCTCGCAGCGGAATTTACGTTTTATTCGTAAAATTTGCATAATAAAATGAAAGTCTCTATTGTATTACCTGCACAGTTCGCGTAGAATCAAAATATAAGTTGGGGCTGAAAGGAGAAGACAATGTACGGTGTCAGCAACGACTATCTCGCCTTGCAGCTTTACAAAGCACGGCAGCAGGATCTCGAACGCGAGACGAAACACGATCAGTTGGTCAACATCGCGATGGAGAAGCTGCGTCAGACCATGCAGCTGCCCAAAGTGAGGATCAGCAAGAACTAATCTGATTATCAGAAAAAGTACCCCCGGCCACATGGTCGGGGGTTTTTAGTTACTAGAGGGGCAGCCGAAACATGCCCATCGCATCGCGCACCAGCGCCATTGTCTCCACAGCCTCGCGCTGCATTCGCCGTGTACCCTCGATCAAAATCTCATCGACCAGCTCGGGATTCGCCTCATATTTCGCCCGGCGCTCCCGGAACGGTTCTAAAAAGTTATTCAGCGCTTTCGCCAATGATTTCTTCACCTCGACATCGCCGACCTTACCCTGGCGGTAGCGCTCTTTGAAGTCATTGATCTCATCCACATTGGGGTTGAACGCATCATGATAGATAAAGACCGGATTGCCTTCCACCTTGCCTGGAATATCCGCACGGATGCGGTTAGGATCGGTAAACATGCCGCGCACCTTCTGGTTCACGGTCTGCTCATCGTCTGAAAGCAGAATCGCATTTCCCAGCGACTTGCTCATTTTGCCCTGCCCATCAGTACCAATCAGTGATGGCACCTCGCCAACCACCAGTTCCGGCACAGGGAACACATCCCCATATTGGAAGTTGAAGCGCCGTGCCAGCTCACGTGTAACCTCGATATGCGATTCATTGTCTTTGCCAACTGGCACATGAGTCGCGCGGGGCAGCAGAATATCCGCCGCTTGCAGCACCGGGTAACCAAGCAGGCCGAATGGCATCGCTTCTATATGAGCCGCCTGCGCCATGTCCTTGAGGCTTGGCACCCGCTCCAGGCGCGGCACGGTGGTGAGCATCTCGAAGATCAGATTCAGTTCCGCGGTCTCCTTGACCTCAGATTGCAGAAAGATCACACTGCGCTCTGGATCAATGCCCACCGCCAGGTAATCGAGCACCATCTGGCGCACATTCTCGGCCAGTTGGCTAATTTCTTCTTTCGTGTTTTTGGTCGTCAGTGAGTGCCAATCAGCAACGATAAAAAAACATTCCATTTCATACTGCATTTTGACCCGGTTCACGAGCGAACCGACATAATGCCCCAGGTGCATACGCCCGGTGGGACGATCGCCGGTCAGCACACGGCGATAGGTCGGCTTGGCACTCGATGGATTTTCGGTCATGCTGGATTGCTCCTTCTCATTCTTCAGTCTGGAAATAAAAAACGCCCATCCCCAACAGGGGACGAGCGATCATGGCCCGTGGTACCACCCCAATTTGCAACTGGATACAGATCCAACTGCCTCTTGTGCTCATCACATAATGAGCTTTGCCCGGATAACGGCGGCAAACCCGGCACAGGCTAATGAGCAAACACCGTTCACCTTGCGGCTCCGAGGTCCATTCCACAACACGCGCAGGCGGGTTCTCAGCCTTCCCGCTCTCTGTACTGCCCTGCTGCTGTGTACTTGTCCTCATCACAGCCATTCCTCGTTATTATAGGAACGGCTTGCACGGAGAGCAAGCCCCCAGATTCCAGCGAGCTTACCCTTTCTGTCCGTTTATCTTTTGACTACAATCCAGCCAAAACGAAAGCACAAACCTTGAAGCAACTCCAAACCCTGTTATGGTTCGCTGCGCGACCTCGTTACTATCCCTATTTTCTAGAAGTCGTAACGCGCAAGATTGATGGCTGGAAACAGCCTACAGATTTTACCCTCGTACGCCAGCAGGCCAGTGGCTGGTGCGCGGCACATGCCATCAGCCGCGATGAAGCACTACGCCGTATCACCAATCGAGAATCACGACCTGCATTCGAATCGCAATTTGCAGATGAATTGGCTGCTGCTCAAATTCGAGCCGAGGAGTGCCCAGTGAAGATGGGCGGCCCTGGTGACATCGCCTTGCTCTATCATCTGGCAGAGCATTTACAGGCGCAGCGGGTCATCGAGACAGGTGTCGCCTATGGCTGGTCCTCATTGGCGCTGCTGCTGTCGCTCCAAAATCGACCTGCTGCGCGCTTGATTAGCACCGACCGGCCTTATATCAAACGCAACAATGACCACTATGTCGGCTGTGTAGTTTCAACAAACCTACGAAATCAGTGGCAGCTCATCAACAACAGCGACCGCCGTGCGCTGCCAGAGGCGATCCAGGCACTGGCCCCACTCGATCTTTGCCACTACGACAGCGACAAGAGTTATAAAGGCCGCCTGTGGGCTTATCCATTATTATGGACTGCGATACGACCCGGCGGGATATTCGTCTCCGATGATATTGGCGACAATCTTGCGTTCCGCGATTTTTGCGACCACATCCAGCGAGAGCCGATCATCATCCAGCATGGGGATGACTATATCGGCCTGCTTGTAAAGTGATTTCACGCGAGGTGATTAGAGGTCCTATAAAAGATGTAGGGATTTTCATCATCTTATGTTAGGAATCTAAAAC
>JAIOHN010000879.1 GCA_019912985.1 Anaerolineae bacterium
CCCATATAATCAAGGGTAGAGACTTTTTCTTTGAAATGAAGTGATAATGTCGGATTCCGAAAGCAGAAAACAACAACTTCAAGCATTGGTGGCGCAGTACGTCCGTGATCGTGACCAATACGTGCGCTTGACCTCAACATACAATGAAACTCAGCTTCGCGCTGATTATCTCGATCCGCTGCTTGAAATTCTGGGATGGGATGTCAAGAACGAACGCGGCCTGCCGCAATATCGGCGTGAGGTCATTCTGGAAGATACGGTTGAAGTCGAAGACGATGAAGCCGAACTGACACGCAAGAAACCGGATTATGCACTCTGTCTGGATACCGAGCGCAAGCTGTTTGTCGAAGCCAAGAAGCCGCGTGTGCGGATTGAGCAGGATCGTCAGGCTGCCTTTCAGGTCAGACGTTATGGCTGGAATGCTCGTTTGCCGATCTCGGTGCTGTCGAACTTCGACAAGTTGATTATCTACGACTGCACGCCGCGACCTGATCACAATGATGATCCGGGCGTTGGTCGCCTGACGGTTTATGACCATACGGAGTATGTCACGAAGTTCGATGAACTGTACGAACGGTTATCGCGTGATGCTGTGTATTCCGGTCGTTTCGACGTGCTTTTCCCGATGGATACCGAGAGAACTGGTACGGAAGCCTTTGATGATTACTTCCTCGACCAGATTGAGAGCTGGCGTGAAGCACTATCTCGCAGTCTGGCTGAACGTAATCCGCGATTATCTGAAGCTGAACTCAACTTTCTGGTTCAGCGGCTCATCAACCGGATCATCTTCCTCCGCATCTGCGAAGATCGAGAACTTGAGCAGTACAAAACCCTGTACGAAGTTACCAGTTATGACGAATTGAAACGGCTATTCCAGGATGCAGACCGTCGTTATAACTCCGGGCTGTTTGATTTTGTCGAAGATGGGCTGTCGCTCAACGTTGATCTCGATGGCGATGTGCTGGTAGACATCTTCAAGGAGTTGTACTATCCACAAAGTCCGTATGCCTTTTCGGTTGTTGAAGCGAATGTTCTGGGTGAAATCTATGAGTTGTTCCTCGGTCGTGAGGTCAGGCTTATCCCGCCTCATGTTGAGGTTGTCGAGAAACCGGAGGTCGTCGCTTCCGGTGGTGTTGTGCCAACCCCGCCTTTCATCGTGGAGAATATCGTCGCACGCACCATCGCACCGCAGATCGACGGCAAATCTCCGGTGGAACTCACCGATTATCGAGTAGCAGACATCTGCTGCGGTTCGGGTACGTTCTTGCTCGGTGCATCCGATTACCTGTTCAACCATTATCTCGAATGGTATCTGAACGATGGTGCAGATAACCATGCCGATAAGCTCTACCAGGGCAGGCAGGGTATCTGGTATCTCTCACTCGATGAGAAGCAGCGTATTCTGCTGAACCATATTTTCGGTGTGGACATCGACATTCAAGCGGTGGAAGTGGCGCGTTTCAGTCTGCTGCTCAAGCTGCTTGAAAACGAGAGTAACGCGGCAGTGCAGGCATATACTGAACGGCATCATCGTGGCGCACTGCCTAAACTCGATGGCAACATTCAGCACGGTAATAGTCTGGTCGATTTGGGCTACTTCGACTTCGATGAGGATGCAGGTGCATCGGAAACGCTTATCGCCCAGATCAATCCATTCGATTGGACAGAGCGTTTCGGCGCAATCATGCGAGCAGGTGGTTTTGACGCGGTGGTGGGCAATCCGCCTTACATCCGCATTCAGAACATGGTGAAGTACTCTGAGCAGGAAGTCCGCTACTATCAGTGGACGGAATCACCCTATACGACGGCGCGTGCCGATAACTTCGACAAGTACGCGCTATTCATCGAAAAAGCACTGGGACTGCTCAAACCGGACGGCATGTTGGGTTATGTCGTCCCCCACAAGTTTTTCACGATTCGCTCCGGTAAAGCATTGCGTGAATTACTGTCTGTGGGTAAGCATCTGGCAGAGATCACACATTTCGGCGTGCTGCAAGTCTTCGGCAAAGCACGCAGCACGTATACCTGCATCCTGATCGTTTCCAAAGCTGAACAAGAACGCTTCACAGTGGAGCATGTCGCTGACCTGGCACAATGGCGATTGGGGCAGGCGCGGCAGATCACTGAACATCTGGCAGATAGTATCGGTGAAGCACCCTGGGAGTTCCTTTCACCGGAAGCGACTGCCTTGTTCGACAGGCTCCGGCACGAAAATCCTACTGTGCTGTCCGATGTTGCTCGTATTTTCGTCGGGGTGCAGACGAGTGCCGATAAAATCTACATCTTCGAGCCAAAGAGCGAGACTGTCGATACCGTTACGTTTGATGACATCGACGGGGTGACCTGGACGATTGAGAAATCAATCCTTCGTCCTGCGCTCATGGATGTGCAGCTACCCGCATTCAGTCGCCCACAAGCCAATACCTACATCATTTTCCCTTACAACGTGGGTGAACGCAGCGCAACGCTTTACTCTCCCGATGAGATGCTGTCACAATTTCCACTTTGCTGGGAATATCTGCAAAGTCATGAGAGTAAGCTGCGATCCAGAAGCCTGCAAGACGCGGAGAAATGGTATGGTTATGGTCGAACGCAAAGCCTGACACGCTTCAACGGGGAAGCGAAGCTGATCTGGCCTGTGCTGTCGCTCGAACCTAGATACGCCTACGATGACCAGGATATACTCTTTACGGGTGGCGGCAACGGCCCATATTACGGCTTACGCCCACTGCCAGATACCGCATTGTCGATCTTCTATCTGCAAGCCATTCTGTCACATCCCGTGTTCGAGGCGATGGTCAAGTCAATTGCCAGTCCATTTCGGGGCGGATACAAATCACATGGCAAGCAGTTCGTTCAAAGTTTGCCTGTTCGCCAGATCGACTTCAACGATCCCGATGAAACCGCAGCCCACGACAACATTGTAACTGCCGTACAGCAGCTCATTCAGGCGACTGAAGGACTGAAAACGGCATCTCTGCCTCAGCAGCAACAGACCTTAAGAACGCAATCGAGGATACTCAAACAGCGCATTGATCGGCTGATCGAGGGACTCTACCGCATTGATGGGGCGGATTTACTGACCATCCCTGAATTACATGACGACGAATAGATAAGGACTTTATTTTGAAGAATGCACCAGACGCGCAAAAACTGAGAGGAGGGTACTATACACCGCAACCCATTGCTGACTTTCTGGCACGGTGGGCGGTGCGCTCTACTGATTCGACTGTATTAGAACCCAGCCTGGGTGATGGCAACATCCTGGTCGCGGTGACTGAGGCGCTGCACGATCTTGGTGCTGCTCCGCCTGATGTTGTTGACCAGATCTTTGGCATCGAACTCGACCCGGATGAGGCTGCGAAGGCGCTGCGGCGCATTGAAGCGGTATTGGATGGTTGTTCTCCCCGCCATGTCCATGTCGGTGATTTCTTTGGTCATGCCGAACAGACGCTATTTGAAACACCCGTACTGAAAGGCACACTTACGCCGACCACCACGTTTGATGCCATCGTCGGTAATCCGCCCTTCATCCGTTACCAGAACTTCCCTGAAGAACTCCGTTCCATCGCGGTGCATCTCATGGAGTACGCAGGATTCAAGCCGAGTCGCTTGATGAATACCTGGCTGCCGTTCCTGCTCATTTCGTCACATCTGCTCAGTGAAAATGGGCGGTTGGGGATGGTGATCCCCGCTGAACTCTTTCAGGTGAATTATGCAGCGGAAGCACGCCAGTTCTTGAGTGACTTCTTCCCGCGTCTGGGCATCATCACCTTTGAGAAGTTGGTGTTTCCTGACATCCAGCAGGAGGTCGTCTTGCTCCTGGCTGAGAAGGGCGGTGAGACCAGCGGCATTCGTGTCGTTGAAATGGCGAATCTGGATGAACTGGCGACATTTAACCCGGATGATCTTTACGCTGCTGAACTCAAGGCAATGGATCACTCCACCGAGAAGTGGACGCAGTATTTCCTCTCGCAATCTGAAATTAGCCTGCTGCGGGAGATGCGAAGCAGAGAGGGTGTCACGATGTCCGGTGAAATTTTAGATGTAGATGTGGGCATCGTCACGGGGCAGAACAAGTTCTTCATTGTCACCAAACAGCAGGCACGCGATAACGATCTGGAACCGCATCTTGAGCGCATCGTTAGCCGATCTGCCCACCTGGAAGGAGCCGTATTTTCAGCAAGTGATTGGTTCGCAAACGTGGAGCAGGACTATCCGGCGTTGTTCTTCTCGCCACCGCAGCAGGCGGTTGATGAGCTACCTGAGCCACTTCAGGAATACATTCAGTTTGGTGAAGCACAAAAATACCACACAGGCTATAAGTGCCGTATTCGCTCCATGTGGTACATCGTACCATCTGTCTGGATACCCGATGCCTTCATGCTGCGTCAGGTACACGGCTATCCCAAGCTCATTCTCAACGACGCACAGGCGACTTGCACTGATACCATTCATCGCGTGCGTTTCATCAATGGTGTGCCTCCTAAAGTTGCTGTGTGCGCCTTTCTCAATTCGTTGACCTTCGCCTTCAGCGAGGTGACGGGTAGAAGTTACGGTGGGGGAGTGTTGACCTTTGAGCCGAGTGAAGCGGAAAGCCTACCGATACCGCTGCGCGGTGCCGAGAACCTGGACATCAAATTGATTGATGAGCATCTGCGGAACAATGATATTGATGCAATCCTGGACATCACTGATCGCGTGTTACTCATTGAGGGGTTGGGACTGACCGAAGAACAGGTGGGCAATCTACGAAACATCTGGCGCAAGCTCCGTGATCGACGGATCAACCGCAAGCATTCACGTCGTTCATGATCGTCGTCGTCCCACAGTCACAACCGTCACAGGCCGGAATCGACTACCCGAAGATCGTTTTTTGTGGGG
>JAIOHN010000085.1 GCA_019912985.1 Anaerolineae bacterium
ATCGAACACAGCGAAGAACGGCTGGAAGAACTGCGCGCCGAGGAAGAAAAGCTGCTGCGCTATATTGGCGAGATGGGCAAGAAAATCAGCAATTTGCGCCAGCAGTTCGCTCGTAAATTGAGTGAAAGCGTCGTTCAGGAAATGAGCGATCTGCGCATGGAGCGCACGCAGTTTGAAGTCGAGATTACCTACAAAGAGGATACCGACGGCTGCTATGTCGATGACCAGCGGGTGGCGTTTTCGCACACAGGCATCGATCATGTTGAATTCATGATGAGTGCCAATCCTGGCGAGCCGCTGCGCCCGCTGGTGAAGGTCGCTTCCGGTGGTGAGACGGCGCGGATTATGCTGGCGCTCAAGCGTGTCCTGGCCCAGGCCGACCAGACTCCAACCTTGATTTTTGACGAAATCGACCAGGGGATTGGTGGGCGCGTGGGCGCGGTAGTTGGCGAAAAGTTGTGGTCATTGGCGACCAATCATCAGGTGCTGGTGGTCACGCATCTGGCACAGTTGGCCGGTTATGCCGACCGCCATTTCAGAGTCCACAAGGAACTGGATGCCGATCATACCTGGACACGGGTGGATGTGCTCGACGACGAGTCACGGGTGACCGAACTGGCGGAAATGCTCGGTGCGACCAGTGATAGCGGCAGCCAGACCGCGCGCGATATTTTGGCTGAGTCCGAGTCCAAGAAAGCGCATTTCACCCCGCCCACACGTAAAAAACCCAAACAGCAGCAACTGCTTTGAGGTGAGGAATGTCGCAGAAGATTGACCTGCCGGCAGCGGAAGTCGCGGCTTTTTGTCGGAAGCATCATATCCGCAAACTGTCCCTGTTTGGCTCAGTGCTGCGTGATGACTTCGGCCCCGACAGCGATGTGGATGTGCTGGTCGAATTTGAAGACGGTCACGTGCCGGGACTGATTACTTTTGGCGGTATGCAAATGGAATTATCTGACCTTTTGGGGCGAAATGTAGATTTAAAGACCCCGAATGCTTTAAGTCGTTATTTCCGGGATGAAGTGCTGGAGAATGCGGTGCTTCAGTATGGATGACGAGGATCTCATTCGCTTGCGACACATGCTGGAAGCAGCTCAAGCGGCGGTGGCATTTGTAGAAGGCAAAACACGTGCTGCTTTAGATGATGATCTGCAACTGGTATTTGCTTTGAGAAAAGCAATTGAGATTATCGGCGAAGCGGCTACCAAGATTACCCCAAACACACGGCAGCGTTATCCTCAAATGCCCTGGCGTGAAATGATTGGTATGCGGAATATCCTAATCCACGATTATTATGATGTCGATCTGGATCAGCTGTGGCACACGGTGATTGATGATCTGCCACCCCTCATCACAGAGCTGGAAAAGATTCTTTCGTAAATCCAAATCCCAATTGGTATGACACCCGCTGCTTTACAACTGGCAAACTCGCGGCCATGCGAGTTAACATACGTTCCTCTCAAGCTCAGCGCATAGGAACTGGATAAGGATGACAACCTATAACTTTGACGAGATGATCGAGCGGCGTGGTTCTGGCAGTTATAAATGGGATAGCTATGATCCTGATGTAATCCCGATGTTCGTGGCGGATATGGACTTTCGCTCACCAGAGCCAGTCATACAGGCTTTGCATGAGCGGGTGGAACTGGGTGTGTTTGGCTATGATATGCTGCCGCCGCAGGAATTGTTCGATGTGCTGATCGAACGCTACCAGCGCTTATACGGCTGGCAGGTGGAAAAAGAGGATTTCATCTTTCTACCCAACCTGGTGAATGGACTGTATGTCACCGCGCAGATGTTATCCAGCACCACCGACCGTATGATGGTCAATTCGCCGGTTTACTGGCCGTTTTTGAGCAGCGCGGCGAAATCCGACCATCCAATGGATATGGTGCCGCTGCGACAGGTCAATGAAGGCGCGATTATGCGCTACGAAATTGATTTTGATGCCCTGGAAGCGGCGATCACACCGCAAACCAAGCTGTTTTTGCTGTGCAATCCACATAATCCCGTGGGGCGTGTCTTTGAAAAGTGGGAGCTGGAAAAGCTGGCGGAAATCTGTCTGCGCAATGACATCCTCATCTGCTCCGATGAGATTCACTGTGATCTCGTTTACCCGCCCCACCAGCACACGCCAATCGCGACCCTCTCGCCGGAAGTAGAAGCGCAAACCATCACCTTATTTGCCCCCAGCAAAACCTTCAATGTACCCGGCCTGGGCCTGGGCTTTGCGCTGATTCCTGATGAGAACCTGCGCGAGCGCTTCAAACAGGTGTATGAGGGCATGGGGGTTCACGTCGGCATTTTGAGTATTACTGGCGGGCTGGCCGCTTATCGTGATGGTCAGGAATGGCTTGACCAGGTGCAAGTCTATCTGAAAGACAACCGCGATTTTGCCGTGGATTATATTCGGGAGCACATGCCCGATGTGCATGTGACCATCCCTGAAGGCACATACCTGCTGTGGCTGGACTTCCGTGACGCGGGGCTGCCAGAGGAGCCGTATAAATTCTTCCTCGAACACGCACAGGTGGCGCTGAGTGGGAATTGGGAACCGCAGGGTTTTGAGGGTTGTGTGCGCCTGAATTTCGGCTGTCCGCGCAGCCAGCTTGAAAAAGCGCTCCAAAGATTGTGCGAAGCCTATTCCAACGTGCGCGAAAGCGTCTAAACAGCGTTGAATGAGCAAGGGCGGGTTAGCTATCACCCGCCCTTTTTATTTGTGTGGATTAATTCCAGCGATCGCGCCGGCCCTGCCCGCGTGGGCGGCGACCGGAGTCGTCGTTGCCGCCTGTGAGCGCCCGCCGGGCTTTTTGCACATCGCTCTCATGCTTCAGCAGCACAGTCAGTGTGGTTTCCAGGGTTTGTTTATCCAGCGTATCCGCGTTCAGCATCACCAGGGCCTTGGCCCAATCGATGGTCTCGGACACACTTGGGTTTTTCTTGAGATCAAGCTGGCGCAAACTCTGCACTATCCCCACCGCTTGCTCCGCCAGCTTACTGCTGAGCTGCGGCACGCGCATCCGCACGATGCTCAACTCTGATTCATGACTGGGATAGTCGATGAACAGGTAGAGGCAGCGGCGTTTAAGGGCTTCGGAAAGCTCACGCGTGTTGTTGCTGGTCAGCACCACAATCGGCTGGTGTTTGGCGACGATCGTGCCTAGTTCCGGCACCGAAACCTGAAAATCGCTGAGGACTTCCAGCAGGAAGGCTTCAAACTCAGCATCGGCGCGGTCAATCTCGTCGATCAACAGCACCACCGGCTCGTCGGCGGTAATCGCCTGGAGCAGAGGCCGCGCCAGCAGAAAGCGCTCGGAGAAAAAGACATCTTCCTCATTCGCCAGCCGGTCGGCAGCGTCGTTCAGGCTGTTGGCCGTAGCCAGAATCTCGCTCAGCTTATCGCGTAGAAGCTGCGTGTACAGCATCTGCTTGGCGTATTCCCATTCATACAGCGCTTTACTCTCATCCAGCCCTTCATAGCACTGCAAACGGATCAGGCGCTTGCCAGTGGCTTTTGACCAGGCTTTCGCCAGTTCGGTTTTGCCGACTCCCGCTGGCCCTTCTGTGAGCAGCGGTTTATCCAGTTTGTCAGCCAGGAACATAACTGTAGAAATCTCATCTGTGGAAATATACTGCTGTTGACTCAATGCATTTGTGACCTGGCTAATGTCGTTAAACATGAACGTCGTCTCCAATGTCTCAGCTATTGTCGTTGATTTGCTCGTCCGTTTGTCCAAATCTGCGCGTGCGGCGGTTGTATTCCAACAGGGCTTTGCGCAGTTCCTCTTTACCAAAATCAGGCCAATAAACCGGCGTAAAATAATACTCGGAATAGGTACTCTGCCAAACGAGGAAATTGCTGGACCGAACCTCGCCACTGGTGCGAATTACGAGGTCAGGGTCGGGGAGGGGACTGGTATACATATAGCTGCTGATGAGATCTTCGTCAATCTCAGTTGATGGGATGCCATCTGCCACGATTTGCTGCACGGCGCGGATAATTTCGTCGCGCCCACCGTAATTGAACGCCACATTCAGGATCAACTTATCGTTGTCTTTGGTGTAATCACAGGCATACTGGATCTTGCGCTGCAACACCGGGGCGATGCCTTCCAGTTCACCGATATGGCGAATCTGGACACCGCTTTCGTGCAGTTCTTTCAACTCCCGGTCGATCACCATTTCCAGAATGCTCATCAGAACACGCACTTCGGCCCGGGGACGTTTCCAGTTTTCGGTGGAAAAAGCATAAATCGTCAGGATTTCGATGCCGAACTCCACACATGCTTTCAGGATATTGCGCAGGTTTTCGGTCCCTTGTCGGTGTCCTTCGGTGCGTGGTAGCCCTCGTGCTTTTGCCCACCGCCCATTGCCATCCATGATGATCGCCACATGACGCGGTACAACTTCCGGAATGGGCGGCTCCGGGTTTCCGTTGTTTCTTAAAGTCGCAACCATTATTAACGCCCTTCACGTCGGATTACCGAATTTTAGTGTACCACACATGCCAGACCGGGAAAGTAAGGCACCTAGACCTCAAGAATCTCCTGCTCTTTATCTTTGCCCATCTCATCAATCTTTTCGATGTACTCGTCGGTGAGCTTCTGGACCTGTTCCTGGCCCTGTTTCATCTCATCTTCCGAGATCATCTTCTCTCGCTCGAAGTCGCGCAGATCGTCATTCGCGCCGCGACGGATATTGCGAATAGCAATGCGCGCGTCTTCCATGCGCTTGTGCAGGAACTTCACCAGCTCCTGGCGGCGTTCGCGCGTCAGTGGCGGCATATTCAGGCGGATCACATCGGAGTCGACATTGGGGTTAACGCCAATGTTAGCCGTCTGAATGGCCTTTTCAATGGCCTTGACCGCGCCTTTATCATAAGGGCGGATCAGGATTTGCTGGGCCTCTGGTGTGGAGATGTTGGCAAGCTGGCGCAGCTCGGTTTCCTGTCCATAATATTCCACCATTAAGCGGTCAACCAGCGCGGTACTGGCCCGGTTGCCCCGCATGCCGAGCAAATCCTCCTCATAAACCGAGAGGGAGGATTTCATTTTATGTTGGGTTTCGCTAAGAATATCGTTTATCATAATGGTCTACCTGCCTGAAGTAATGATGAATCCAGGTTATACGGGTGGTATAGCTGTGCCGATAAAGAATGCAATGAACACCAGGGAAGCAAGCAGCACGCCGACCGGTACCCAGATCGCAAAACGGTTTGGAGCAGCGGTCTGTTTTACCAGCTGCGGATAAAAATGTTCCATGCCCCTGGCGAGCGCAATGCCTGCCGCCGCACAGAACACCGCTGTAATCAACCCGGCGATGACGATGCCGGGGAGTGTGCTGGCATTGATGCGGGGATAGGTCAGCGTCTGCGCAACAGCCGGAAGCCCGACTACAAACATCGGCAGCGCAGCGCTGATTCCACTGCTGACTGCGCTGGGAGCACTGCCAGTGCGCCGCAGTTGAATCCCGTACCAGGTATCCAGCCCGATCATTGGCGGCAGCAGCAGCAGATAAGCCGTGGCCTGTAACTGGGCGACACTGTTATCAAACGCACTGATCAGAATGAGCCGGTAGAGCAGTGCGATCACCCCAACCAGGGTGGCGATGCCCACCCGCCTGGTCACGTGTAGCGCCAGCGTGCCAAGCCACGCGCCGCAGGCCAGAATCACAACTGGATACAACCATTCGGGTCGCTGCCAGAACACATTATTTCCCAGCCATTCTGATCCTACCGGTGGTAAATTCTCCCACTCTGTCGTGGCAAGCTGGAAGCAAATGAGTGTCACAACGCCCAGAACTGCCGCGATAAAGGCCTCACGCAGGCCAATGCCCAGAATGCTGCCCCATTGATCGCGCTGAATCAGGGAGCGCTGGATAGCAATCGCGACCACCATGGTCGCGGTAAAGCCCACGGCCAGAATAATATGTGGCAGGCTCCATGCCGTCAAATCAACACCGTACAACTCATGCCAGAGCGGGTCGAGCGGGGTGGTGACGATGTGAAAGCCCGCCACCAACGCCAGCAGCCCGATCAATGGCTGCGCTCGAAAACGCTGCCGCAGCGTGCCTTTGCCACGCGAAACCACCACGTACAGGCCGCCAATCGCAAACAGGCTCATCAAGCCCAGTCCAGCATACATCAGGAGGTGAGGCCGCCACAGAAAGTCCTCGCCGAATGGCAGGCCATAGGTGCGGTGCCACATTTCATCCCAGAATGCGCCGACCACGAACATCATCCCGGCGATCCCCATTAAGATAGCAATCACCTGGCGCTGTGTGGTGCTGCCATAATCCACCTGCACCCGGTAATTGGCGGGCAGCGGGCTGAGATAAAACCACCAGATCAGAAACACAAGCCCGATCAATGCCGCGACAATGACCACCACACCCAGCGCGAACGCCAGCGTCAATTCGGGGATACCGCCCCAGTAGGTGAGCAGGCCGATGATTCCCAGGCCGCCAGCGATCAAGAGAAGCGATTTAAACTGTGCAACCTGTGTTCTGTCCATCAATTTACACCGCTCTTGACTAATTTCCTCACTTACTTGACCAGCCCTGCCAGCTGCGCGCCTGCCATGCATTGTAGAGGGCGATTGAACCAACCGTCGCCACGTTCAGACTGGCGACATTGCCGCGCATGGGCAGTGTAAGCAGGATGTCGCAGGTATCGCGCACCAGCCGCCGGATGCCTTCGCCTTCGCTGCCAAGTACGACACCGATTGGCATATCCAGATCAGTGCGGTCAATAGGAGGCAGATCAGGACCAATATCGAGGCCAACCAGCCAGACATCCTGTTCTTTCAGCTCTTTCATGGCGTTGACGAGGTTTGTGACCTGGACCACGTTGAGATGCTCTACCGCCCCGGAGGAGGCACTGACCACAGCCGGGGTGATCGACACACTGCGGCGCTCCTGGATAAAGACCCCATGAATGCCGACCGCATCGGCCACCCGCAGCAGCACGCCCACATTTTGCGGGTCTTTAAGCAGATCGAGCAGCAGGAAAAACGGCTTTTCATTGCGGCTGCGGGCCACTTCAAAGCAGTCTTCCATCTCCTTATAAGGATAGGGTCCTACGCGCATCACCATGTTCTGATGGTTCGCGCCGTTGGCAAGATCATCAATAATGCGGCGCGGCACACGACGGACGTTGACCTGTTTCTCTTTGGCGACATTGAGGATGTCCGCCACCAACCCCTTCTCTTCAACTGATTCGCTGATCAGGAGCTGTTCCAGGGGCCGTTGACCGGCACGTAGGGCTTCCATCACGGCCCAATGGCCGTATAAAAATTCAGGCATCGCTTATTCCGTTCGCCAGACAGTACCCTGCGGCCCGTCTTCCAGCACGACACCCAGCTTCATCAGTTCATCACGGATGCGGTCACTCTCAGCATAATTCTTATTGGCCCGTGCCTGAGCGCGCATACTGATGAGCAGCTCAATCAATCCGGCTTCACGCCTGGCGCTGCCGTTGCTGGCCTGTTCATGTTCGGGGATCAGGCCGAGCACATCGCCGCCGAGTGTTTGATAAGTATCGCTGATCGCCCGGAGGGTGTTCAGGCCGAGCGAGGTCCCGGCATTGAGCAGCGTGTTCACATCACGGGTGAGTTCCTGAAGCACGGCAATCGCGCGCGGCCCGTTGAAATCATCATCCATCGCCGCCGTGAAATCCTCATGCGCCTTGTCCAGGCGCTCGTTGAATGAGTTGCCGTCATCACCTTCTGGCGCACTGTTCATGCGCTGGCGGGTGAGGCGGACCGCACCATACAACCGTTCCCAGCCACCTTCTGCCGCGCTCAACGCGTCTTCGTGGTAATTAACCGGGTTGCTGTAATGCGCGCTCAGTGTAAACATGCGGATCACTTCAGGACGATAATTGCTCAGGGCGTCTTTGATCGTGACGAAGTTGCCCAGGCTTTTCGACATCTTGGTCGGAATACCATCGGCATCCGGCACCATCAGGCTGCCGACCAGCATCCAGTAACGGGCGAAGTCCGCATCGTTGGCGCATTCGCTCTGCGCGATCTCGTTTTCATTGTGTGGATAAATATTGTCGATCCCACCGCCGTGGATGTCGAATGTCGGCCCCAGGTATTTTCGCGCCATCGCCGAGCACTCAATGTGCCAGCCGGGGAAGCCTTCACCCCACGGGCTTTCCCAGCGCAGAATATGCTCCGGGTCGGCTTTTTTCCACAAGGCGAAATCGGCAGGATTACGTTTGTCGCTGCGAATTTCCTCGCGTAAGCCAGCTTCCTGCGCTTCCAGTTTACGGTTGGAGAGCTTGCCGTAATCTGGGTCTTTGGTCACGTCAAAATAGACGTTGCCGTAGATTTCGTAGGCATAATCTTTTTCGAGCAGTTCCTCGATCATGTGGATCTGCTCTGGGATGTGGGCGCTGGCGCGTGGCGAAATATCGGGCCGCTGCACACCCAGTTTGTCCATATCTTCAAAGTAACTGCGTGTAAACTGCTCAACAAGCTGCATCGGCCTGGCTTCCATCTGCCGCGCGCGCTTGAGAATCTTGTCTTCACCAAATTCGGTTTCGGTCAAATGGCCGACATCCGTGATGTTCTGGACATACAACACATCATAACCTGTGTGGCGCAGATAACGCACCACCACATCAAAGGAAATGTAGCTGCGTGCATGACCGATATGCGCGTGATCGTACACAGTCGGCCCACAGACATACATATAAACATGCCCCTCTTGCAGTGGCACAAACATCTGTTTTTCGCGACCAAGCACGTTATAAATCTGCAAAGCCATCGGCTGAATCCTTGAGCGTTTTCCCATAAAGCGATTTTAATTGTAACGCAGAATGGCAACAGGGTATAGGTTCTCAATGCCCACGAACACATGAGTGGCATTAAGATAAAGGAACACTTGATCGCGAGTTGTGACTTAAGAAATGTGGTTATTGAGGCTGACGTTAACCATGATTGTTCGCAAAATCCCGGACATGCGAAGTGAAGTCTGAATGATGAAGAACGAGAGACTGCAAACGATTCTCATCGCGCTGGTGATGGCGCTGGCGGTGATCGCGCATGTGCTTCCCGCCCCGCGTACCATTGACGATGCGTTTATTACTTTCCGCTACAGCCGCAACATCGTTGAAGGACAGGGTTTTGTTTACAATCCCGGTGTGCACACGTTGGGGACGACGACCCCGCTGTATACCCTGCTGATGGCCGCGATCAGCGCCGTCACTGGCGGGCAGGATTTCCCCTGGTATGCGCTGTCGGTCAATGCATTGGCTGATGCCTGCACTGCTGCGCTGCTGCTGCTGTTGGGCCGACGCCTCACGGGGAATCTGTGGATTGGCGCACTATTGGGTGCGCTGTGGGCCATCTCGCCGACCAGCGTCACCTTTGCCGTGGGCGGCATGGAAACCAGCGTCAATATTCTATGGTTGATGGCGGCTTTTTACTGCTGGGTTACGGACCGCCCGCTGTGGATGGGAGTCTTTATCGGGCTGGCATTCCTCACGCGAGTGGATACGGTGATTTTCACTGGCCCGCTGCTGCTTTATCAACTGGGTGAGCGCTGGCTGACTGCGCGTGATCAAAAGTGGCTGGCGCGCCTTCCGTGGCGGACATGGCTTGCAGCAGTGGTGGTCACGCTGCCCTGGTTGATCTTCGCCTGGGCCTACTTTGGCTCGCCGGTTCCCAATTCGATTGCCGCCAAAAGTGTGGCCTATGTGCTGGAACCTGGCTCCGCGTTTGTCGAGTTATTCCGTGCCTATATTGTGCCGTTTTCAGAGTTTCAGCTTTTAGGTTCACTGGGCATCATGGTGCTGACCGCAGTTTATGCTGCCCTCCTGATTATTGGCATGATCTATATCGTCAAGAATCAGCCGCGTTTCCTGCCGCTGGCGCTGTATCCCTGGTTGTACATGCTGGTTTTTTCACTGGCGAACCCGCTGATTTTCCGCTGGTACAAAACGCCACCGCTGCCCGCCTTAATGCTTACCCTGGTAGCTGGTGTTTGGGCGATTGTCCAGTCAGTGCAGAAGGCGCGTCCCACCTGGCCGGTGGCGCAGATCGTGGTGGCCGTTTTGGCCGTCTTCTGGGGGGCGACCTCGCTCTCAGGCTGGCAGCTTCACCCCGATCACGAGCCGGACCGTCCGGCACCTGAGTTGGCCTGGCATCAGATCGAGCTTTATTACGAGCAGATTGGCCGCCAACTGCGCGAGACCTACGCCGTCACAGCGGACACGCCGGTCGCCTCGGCAGATATAGGCGCAATCGGCTATTTTAGCGGCGCTCGGATTATTGATACAGTAGGTCTGGTCACCCCGGAGTTGAGTCAATATTATCCCGTTGACCCGGCATTGGTGGTTGATGGGCAGAATTATGCCATTCCGCCACGCTTGATCTACGAGACCCAGCCGGAATATCTGGTCACGATGGAGGCGTTTGTGCGCCATGGTTTGGCGCAGGAGCCGCAGTTCCAACAGGAATACCGTTTATTAGAAGAGATCCCGACCGATTTTTATGGCACGGGAATGCAGCTCTATGCTCGATAACTGGCTTGCAAGATTCGTGACTTTGAAACTATCGCCCCTGTTTGTGAAAGGGGAGGTGTTGTGGGATTGGCTGACGAAGCCTTCTGATTTGATTCAGGAACCCCATGAACGGCGTAAAGCACGGGTACTGGCCGCAATCTTGGTGGTGGCTGGCCCGATCAGCATCATCGCGATTCTCACACCCTACCTGATGGCCGGGGTAGAATCCCTGGTGACGGTGAATGCTTTTTACCTGTCACTGCTGAGCAGCGCTGTGGCATTTGTAGCCTATTACCTGACGCGCACTCGCTATTACCGTGTTTCAGCCTACTTCATCATCCTCGATTCGGTGGCAATGATTTTCGTGGTCATGTTGGTCAGCGAATTCCAGAATGTGAATGCCTTCTTTTATCTGGTCGTTTCTGTATTGTTATCTGGCGTATTTTTGGGTGAGCGGGCCACATTAATCGTCAGTGTCATCAACCTTGCGGGGATGTTTCTCTTTCCTTATTTCAAGCCAGGGGTGACCTTGCTTGACCTGACCAGCCCGATTAGCTTCAACATCCTCATGTATCCGTTGATGTTCTTTGCCTTCTACCAACGTGCCTTGCTTGAACGGAAACGTGAGGCGGATATTCAGCAGAAGCTCATGCGTGCGGAGATGCTGCGTGTGGAGCTGGAAAATCAGCGCGAAATTAACACCCTGCGCGAGCAGTTTATCTCGATGATCTCGCATGAATTTCGAACACCGCTGGCGACGATCCTTTCCTCGGCGGAGATTGTTCAGTTATATCGGGAACGCATGAAGCCGGAGCAGCAGGATTATAACTTTTCGCTGATTGCGCAGGAGGTGAAGCGGCTATCCGATATGATCGACGACGTGCTTACTGTCAGCAAAATCACGTCTGGCTCAATCGAAATATTTCCAACTACCGTGGATCTGAACTCTTTTTGCCGTGATCTGGTTGCGCAGGCAAAAAATGCCAACGGCAGGATCCAGTTGCAACTTCCAGAGGAGGATTCGCTCCGTATAGAAATTGATCCTTACATCCTGGAGACGATCCTGGACAATCTGCTGGATAACGCTTTGAAATTCTCTGAGGAGAAGCCGGTTTTCTTTACGGTGCGGAGCGATGAATCATCCCTGGTCTTTAAAATCCGTGACGAGGGCATTGGTATCCCAGCCGCTGATCAGGACAAGTTGTTCCAGCCATTCCATCGCGGAACCAATGCGGACAATATTCACGGGACAGGCCTGGGATTGAACATCGTTAAAAGCTATGTGATCCTGCTGCACGGGTCGATTAAATGCCAATCGCAGGAGCAACGGGGAACCACGTTTACCGTCACACTGCCGCTTATTCCTGTGACCGAAGCCGCCACTGAAGATTTAAGGGTTCATGACCGTGTGTGATTCCGGCGGCGCGTATCGCGTGACCTGAAATAACACTGCTTCACTTTCCTGCTGTGAGCCATCAGCCATCTGCGCCTGCGCGACCAGCTCGTGATCGCCCAGTGCCAGCGGCCACCACAGCGACCAGGGTGCGCTGTCTACTGTCCCCAGTACATTCCCATCTAAAATATAGGTCACCGATTCGGTTTCTGGCGACACACCTACGCTCAGGCGCAGGCGTTGGGTCTCAAGCGGCGTGACCGGAGAGAGTTGAAACACCGTGTATGGATCGGGCGCGAGCAGCCGCAGTCCACGATCATCATCCGGTGAGGCCACGGGCGCGCCGATCGGTGGCTGCGGGAAGCCGTTGCGCACTGCCCAGTCATGCGCTTCCTGTGGCAGCACCACGTAGACCCGCTCCACGCGGTCTTCCGCTGGTGTTTGCTCATCCGCCAGCAGGCCACTCTCACGGTTGATCACGAAGGTCTGGTAAAGATCGTCTGGCTCAGTGGGTTCGGTGCCTTCGACGAAAATTTCGCTGCGGGTATGGGTGCAGTCCGGTGTAGGCAGCAGCCCGCTGAGCGCGCACACCTCACGCTGGACCAGCCCCGGCGGCTGCGGAAATTCCAGTTCGGGCTGGCCCAACAGCACCCGCCGCATGAACATATTCCAGATCGGTCCTGCGCCAGTGACACCGGTCGCCTCGACCATCGGCGTGTTATCCGCGTTGCCCACCCATACCCCCACAACCAGATTCGGCGTGTAACCCATCACCCAGTTATCGCGAAAGTCAGTAGTGGTACCGGTTTTGGCGGCGGCAGGCCGGGCAATATCAAGCGCGCTGTTGGTGCCAAACGAGGGGATGCGGGCATGAGAGTCGCTGAGGATGCTGGTAATAATGTAGGCCACCCGCGCATCGAGTACGCGCGTATCAATCTGTGGCGGCTGCCACTCGTAAACAACCTCACCATTCGGTTTGGTGATGTTCAGGATCATCTGTGGCTCGACGTAATAACCGCCGTTGGGGAAGATGCTGTAAGCCTGGGCCATATCCAGCAGGCGCACCTCACCACCGCCGAGCGTAATGGACAGGTCAACGCGCGAGTTCTCAGCCAGCGTGGTCAGTCCGGCATTGGCCGCGAGCTGCACCATGTTTTGCAGCCCGGCATGTTCCAGTGCCACCACCGCCGGGATGTTATAAGACGACGCCAGTGCTTCGCGCACCAGCACCGGGCCATGCTCAACCAGCCCAAAATTGGCCGGGGTGTAACTTTCCAGCCTGCGCGTAATAAACGGCGTTTTGACATCCAGAATCATCGTCGCTGCCGTCCAGGGATCGGGGCTGTTGGGGTTCATGGCGGCGGCGTAGGTAAACGGCTTGAGTGCGCTTCCTGGCTGGCGCTGTGCCAGCGCGGCATTGACCGCGCCATCAATCGCCTCGTCGAAATAATCAGGACTGCCGAGCATGGTCAGCACCTGCCCAGTGAAAGGATCCATCGCCAGCACTGCCGCGTTGTTGGCATTGGCTGGCACACGCGCCCCGCGTGGCGGATGATTGAGATAATCAAGCTGGGTTTGTACGATCGACTGCGCGGCTTCCTGCCAGTGCAGATCAACCGTCGTCACCACATCCATGCCTTCTTTATAAAGCAGGTCGGGATACTCACGCTCCAACTGCTTCCATACCGCCATGACGAAGTGCGGCGCTTTGATGGGGAAGCGGGTGGCGGCGAATTGCAGTTCGTCATCGCGCGCGTCGTCGGCCTCTTCCTGCGTGATGTAACCGTTGTTGACCATCAGGCCAAGCGCTACATCCTGCCGTTCTTTGGCCGCCTCCAGGTTGGCAAGTGGATCATAAGCGGCGGCATTTTGCAGCATTCCTGCCAGCAGTGCGCATTCCGCCAGCGAAAGTTCCGACGCGCCTTTAGCGAAGTAGGCACGCGCCGCGCCCTCGATTCCATAGGCCAGATTGCCAAAATAAGCCTGATTGAGATACAGCGTCAAAATATCATCTTTGCTGTAGGCGTTTTGCAGCCGAATGGCAAGAATGCTCTCGCGCAGCTTGCGCTGGATGCTGCGCTCGGTGCGCTGCTCCGGCTCCAGCAGCAGATTGCGCGCCACCTGTTGGGTGATTGTGCTGCCCCCGGCCAGCACTTCCCCGCCGCGCACATTAATCCACAGCGCACGGGCGATACCTTCAATGTCCACACC
>JAIOHN010000880.1 GCA_019912985.1 Anaerolineae bacterium
GATGTAGACCATACACCAATGCACCGCCAATCGCCAACAAAATGAGCAAATCCCCGATGATGTCGATGACGCTGCGGGTCGTGTTCGCCTCTTGCTGGAAGTGGTCGGCAAAAATATCCGGCAGCAGACTGCTGATCGCCAGGTTATCCAGCGGGGCGCGCACGCCTGGGCATGGATTGTATTGGGTTCCATCGCAGAAGGCGCGTTGCAGCGATACCGAGTCCGTGCAGGACTGACCGTTAAAGAGCGATGCGCGGATCGTCCAGTTGAAGTTGAACCCCTGTCCCAACGCACCCAGACCCACATCGACGCTGGCGCTGGTGGAACCACCGGGCAAGCTGCGTGATGTCGACTGTCCAGAGTCAAGATTGGTGACGGTCAACTGGTAATTGACGACTCCCCCATTGGTCGGCGGACTCCAGAAGAAGGAGGCCGGGCCGTTGGGCAGCCCTTCAAACGGTGAGGTCGCCCGGAAACCATTGCAACTCAACTGCGGTTGCTGAGGTGGCTGTTGCGGCTGCTGTGGTGGCACAAACACAGGTGGAATGACAATGATCGGTGGTGGCTGAATAACCGTAATCACGATGACCGGCGTCACCGATGGTTCGCGCGACGGAATCAGGGTCGATGTCGGGAATGGTGTAGCCGATGGAACATCCGTCGGAATAGGCGTCTCAGTCGGCACATCGGTCGCAGTTGGTTCTTCGGATGTAGCTGTTGGCTCCTCTGAAGTGGCGCTCGGCTCAGTGGTGACCGTCGCTGTAATGACCGTCGGCAGCGGTGTGGTCGTTGGTAGTGTCTGGGTGGTCGGTGTTGTTAACAACGCCGCGCCCGCAATGCCTGCCGGGATCAGCAGCAGAAGCAGTAAAAGCAAAAGCAGCCCATAACGCGGACGTACCCGCACCGTCACCTGCGTGAGTGTATCAAGCCCGCTGTTGGTAAGCGCGAACAGCGTCACCGGGAAAGTGCCGCCAGTCCACAGCGCGCGCGTTTTATAGGCATCCAGCATGACGTTGATCGCCTGCCCCGGCTGGATAAAACTCTCTGCCGGGCTGATCTGGACGTCTAATCCCTCCGTATCGGTTTCCGTGCGGAAGTAAATCGGCTGTGGCGTATCGCCGCTGTACTGCACCGTCACTGTGCTGGTCTGGCCGGGGTAGATTACGTCCGGTTCGGCGATCATATTCAAGCTGCCACCGACAACCGGCGCGGTTTCAGCAGGTATAAATCCCGGTGTGTTCAGTGAGAAACGCACATCAGCGACGGACAAGGTCTCACCGGACCGCCATTCCTGACGCACGTTGGGCTGTAAACGCCGACCATCGAGCGTGGTACCGTTGCTGCTGCCCAGGTCGGTCACGAAAATGCGATCCCCCTGCACCTCAATCAGAAAATGCTGGCGGGATAAAAAGCGTGATTCAATGCGTATATCCGCCTGGGGTGAAGACCCCACCACGGCCCGGTTGCCAGGAAGGCGAACGGTAATTGAATCGTTACCGTTGATGCTGTATTGAAGTCGAATGTCGTCCATGTCTGCCCTATTCCCAGGGTTTATTATTATTATAGAACGGGTGCGGTTTCGCTGCCTTATCTCAAAGGCCCTGTGAGCTGCCCGTGAGCCTGAATCCTCACCGGAACTCTACAAAACCTAATGCATCACTTAACCAAATATCTACTGAAATATCACAGCAGCGCAATGGAAGGCCGCAGCCAGCTATGGTGGTAAACATATCAGTGAGGAAAGCGCCATCAAACTGAGCATTATGTCTCAGCAGACTGCGCCTGATAACAGCGTTGATGTGGCGGAGAAGGGTTATTTGCAGCACAGCGCAAAAGATGCGATGCATCAACAAATCGCTGAGATTCATTTCAACTGCATCTCCCCCTTCTCACCCGGTCAATCAGGTAAGTCCTTTTCCTACCGGGCCAGATTCAAAAGCCCGGCAGGAAGATTTGCCAATCTTGTCCGATTATCCGAGCGGCTCCTGGGTGGCACAAATGCCCGAAAAGCTCACGGTGACGACCTTTGTTGCCGTACCCGTTTGTCCATTGGATGTCTCTGCTTGCAGACGAACGGTAAAGTTAATCTGCTGGAAATCATTACCATCATCCCCAAGCCGTTGATATACGTGGGTTGGGTTTTCGGCAGTATCGGTGGTGTCATCACCAAAGCTCCAGAAGAAGACATCCGCACCCTCTGACAGGTTCGTGAACTGGACGGTGGCTTCACAGGCTCCGCCCTGCCCCGGTGTAGCCAGGAAGTCCACATCCAGGTTGCAGTTGGGGTTAAATTCGAACTGAACGGTCACCTGAGCCGTGGTGCTGTCGGACAAGTCGCCTTGTGCAGCGGTCAGCCGGACGGTATATGTCTGCTGTGGGACCTGTGCTGACTGCACCGGCAGCAGGATGGCGCTTACCCTATCAAAGGTATAGACATGAACCGGATTACGCTCAGTACTGGTGGTGCCATCACCGAATTCCCACAGGTATTGATCAGCATTTTGCGAAAGATTGCTGAAGGCGATTGCCCGGGCATAAACACCACAGAACTGCCCTGGTGGCAGGACGATTGGATTAAAGATGAATGCAGCCTGTGGCGCAGGTACCGGTGAAACTGGCAAACGCGGGAAACAAACAGTTTGTCCGGTCTGGATGATATTGGCATTTGGCAAGCAGTTCACCTGCTGCACCTGCTGGGCGCTCACCTGAGCCAACTGCGCCAACCGCCCCAATGAATCGCCCGGTTTCACAATATAACTGGGCCAGCCAAGCGCTCCACACTGGTTCACGCAGGCGGTAGGGGTAACTGTTGGCGAGGGTGTCGGCGTTCGTGATGGCGTTAACGTTGGCGTCCGTGAAGGGATACGGGTGCTGGTCACAAGCGTTGTGGTACTGGTCGCCGTGATCGTCGGGCTTTCTGTCGCCGTCAGCGTGAGTGTTTCTGTGGGTGTGGCAGTTTCGGTCACGATGGCTGTTTCTGTCGGCGTCAGTGTGAGTGTTTCCGTGGGTGTGTTGCTCGGTGCCGCAAAAGGTGTAAAAATACCTGCCGCATTGGCCGCCACTACAGCCGCTGCCCCACAAAGCAGCAACAACAGCAGCAACAAGGGGATCAGCAGCCCGTAACGAGGCCGCACCCGCACCGTAATATCGGTAAAAGCGTCATTTCCTTGATTAGTGAGTGCGAATATCCGCAGCGGAAAGCTGCCCCCGGTCCAATAGGAACGCCGTTTATTCACGCGCAGCGACACATCCAGCGCTTGCTGTGGTGCCACATAGCCTTCATCAGGTTGCAAAACCACTTCGAGGCCATCTGTGTCGGTTTCGGTGCGCAGCGATACCGTCTGGGGTTCGGCCCCACGGTAGTAAATATGAACAGTGGCATTTTCGCCGGGATAAATTTCATCTGGCTCGGCCACCAGTTGCAGACTGGAAGCGGCGACGGGTACCGCCTCTGGCACAGTCGCCCCCACTGGTGCCAGCGCGCTCAGTTCAAAGCGCAGATCGCCAATCATCATGGTGACACTGGGCTGCCATTCCTGGCGCGTGTTGGGCGGAATAGGCCGCCCGTTGAGTGTCACCCCATTTTTGCTGGCAAGATCGGTGACATATACGCGGTTATTAATGAGTTCGACGCGCGCATGCTCACGCGATATATAAGGAGAGTCGACACGAATATCCGCATCAGACGCCGATCCCAGAATCATGGACGCACTGGTCAAGCGAGCGGTGGCAAATGCACCACCCCCTGTCGCATATCGAATCACGTATTCCGGCGAATTAGTAGACATAGGCCAACTTTACGTATTTAATATTCTATATACACATAGCATATCCGGTTTTGTGATTTCACGCGAAATACAGTTAAACATACAAATATAAAGAAATGTTTTCGATACGAAATTACAACCAAACGCTAACCTTTTTGGCTGAAAAATAAGCGTACCGGCATCTTCCCCCCACTTTTTAGGTGGCGAACCACGTGAAAATTGGAGAAGTATGGCATTTATTACTTAAACACGGGCAATCGTTTAGAAAAAGGGGTGTTCTCATGAGTCCAGTGCTGGTTGCAGTCATTATCTTTTTTGCCGTTTTCACACAGAGTGTTGCTGGCTTTGGACTACCGCTCATTGCGATGGCACTGCTCATCCAGGGCCTGGGCGTTGAAGTCGCTACACCTTTAGTCGCGCTCGTTACATTCAGCGCGGGCGTGGTATTGTTGTATCGCTATCGCGCGGCACTGAAGCCCCGCCTGCTGGTGCAGATTATTGGCGCATCGCTAGTGGGTATTCCATTAGGGGTGTGGCTTCTGCAAACTGCTGACCAGCAGTTGGTGCTCACGCTGCTGGGGATTGGTGTAGTTATCTACGCGCTCTACGCCCTCAGCAACCTCAAACTGCCGGAAATCCAGCATCCAATTTGGGCATACGGTATCGGCTTCGTCGCCGGCATTCTAAGCGGTGCCTATAACCTCGGTGGTCCGGTAGTGGTCGTCTATGGAAGCTGCCGCCGTTGGGTTGGCGCGGAGTTTAAAAGTACGATGCAGGGCTTTTTCGTCGTCAGCAGCCTCATCGTAATCGCCGCTTATGCGATCACTGGCAGTTACACCCCGGTGGTGTGGGAAAACTTCCTGTACTGCCTGCCGGCTATCGCGCTAGGGCTGGGAGCTGGTTTAAGCATGGACCGGTTCATGAACCCAGTGATGTTCCGCCGCATCGTACTGGTGCTGTTGATCGCACTGGGATTAAATCTGATTTTCTAAGAATCAGACTCGCAAGTGGAAATTGAGAGGGGGTACAAGATGATCATTCTCAAGTGGCACTATAACGACGAACTCCATAAAGAAGCCTTCGGCAAAGAAAGACCAATTACGATTGGGCGTTCCAACAGCGCTGACATCGTGCTGGAGGGCAATGCACAGGTTTCGCGCAGTCATGCGTCCCTGTATTACAAGGACAATCAACTGCACATTCTCAACCTGAGCAAGAAGAATCCAGTGGATGTTCAGAACAGTGATAAGCATCGCCGCCTGAACAGTGATGACGATGCCGTGCTGGAAGAAGGCGCAATTTTCCGCATCGGCCCGGCGCAGTTCCAGGTCGTTTCGCTGGAACCCGAACCGCACGATGGCGAATTGATGGTGCAATGTCCCAAGTGTGGCCGCTACTGGCCCGCCAGCAAGCTGGACTGTCCCATTGATGGCTGGTCGCTGGCGAATGCACGAACCGTTCGCTGGCCGCTGGAACAGTAAGGAGGTAAACCATGATACGAGTAACCTGGCAAGACCTGGACAGCGGTCAGCACGGTGATTATGAGGGCGAGCTACCCGTAACGATCGGGCGGCAAGCTGGGAACAGCATTGTGCTGCCGAGCAATCATGTCTCGCGGGAGCACGCCCGAATTGAAGAGAGTGGCAGTGGCATCGTTATCAACGATCTGGGCAGTCGGAACGGGATCGTCGCCAATGGGCGGCAGGTCACGCAGCTCAATTTGCGGAATGGCACACAGTTTCGCCTTGGCCCATTTGAATTCACGATCCATCTCGAAGAAGCAGCGGCGGATGATGCGACGGTCGCCTATGACTTTGAAACCATTCGCGAAAACGAGGACGATACGGCTTACTTCAACTCACCTCCTCCACCCACTCAACAAGCTGCCCAACCGCAGCAACCCGTGCAAAGACCTGTGCTGGATAAATCCACCATCGTGATCGACAAAGTGGAGCCAATCGACGATGCGGTATTCCGCACACGCGAAAACAAGGTCGAACGTTTCCCACCAGGAAGCTTCTACCAGCAGGTAGTGTCTGTCGCGGAGTTGCGCTCCCTCGGCCTGCCAATTGAAGAAGTACCCTATCTCGCCGTTGGCGGCGGCATGGGCAGCTTTATCTGGGTCGATCATTTGCGCGTGTTCGGCGTCAAGCCGGATCAGGTGCGAGCGATTGGCTTTGAGCCAAAGCCATATGGTCGCTACCGCCGCCTGTGTCAGAACTCCCAGATCCCGGATCACGAGCGTTTGCGCAGTGACTCCGGCTCAACACCAGATAACGTCTGGGGTTGGCCGGGCTATGCCATGCGCGAGGCCGTGACGGACCTGGGCAAAGGTAAGGTCGGTCATTCATTTGCGGTGGTCCGGCAGATCTTCGGTGAGCCGACTTTTTCAGACACCTACACCCCCATCTCGGGACGCGTCTTTGAGTCAGTTGACCGTGAAGCAGCACGAATCGGGTGGGATCAAATCTGGAAACCCGGACGTATCCATGCTATTCGCAAAACGGATGATGGGCGCTACGCCGTCGCCTATTCGGCGGGTGAAATTTCGCGCCCAGGCGTTCACAGCATCATCCTGGCAAAATATATCCATCTGGCGGTTGGCTATCCAGCCATTCGCATTCTCTCGGACCTGCAGGAATATCGCGAAAACACAGGCGATTTCCACCGGGTGGTCAATGCCTATGAAGAACATGATCATGTCTATCGCGAGTTGGAACGCAACGGCGGCACGGTCATGGTTCGCGGGCGCGGCATCGTTGCCTCGCGCATCATTCAGCGGCTGTTCGAAGCGCGCCATGTGAATCCCAATATTGGCGTTCTCCACCTGATGCGAACCCCGGTCAAGGAAGGGAAGCATTTTGGGCGCGCAAAGCGACTGGTAAAAAGTCATTGGGAATTCCAGCCGTTCAACTGGCCCAAAGCCTGCTGGGGTGGCACACTGCGCAACAAACTGGAACGCGCAACCGATGCCGAGCGCTCCAAGCTGCTCGATCAATGGGGCGGCACGACGACGGCTGACCGTGTAGACTGGCAGCAGATCACCCGCGTAGGCCTCGAAGAAGGCTGGTATGACATCTCCTTCGGCGAGGTGCAGTGTGTAGAGCAAGATCCCAGTGGCAAGGTCGTCACACGGGTCAAAGGCAATGCCAACCTGCCCCCGGCCAACTATGTCACCGATTACATCGTTGATGCGACCGGTCTGGAAGCTGGGTTGGATAGCAATCCACTGCTGCATGACCTGCTCACGCACTACGGGCTGCGCCGCAACAGCAAAGGCCGTCTGTTCGTCACCAATCAGTTCGAGATCGAGGGGATGCGCAATCACGATGGACGCATGTACGCCTGTGGTGTGATGACCCTGGGTGGTCCATACGCCGCAGTCGATAGCTTCCTCGGCTTGCAGTATGCGGCCCTCCAATCAGTCGATGACCTCAAACACAATCGTGCGCCGGGAGTCCGTGGTTTGAACGGGTTCCGGTCTGTACGACAGTACCTACGCTGGACGAGAGGAGCACAACCATGACCCCGACTTTAGGTGGACGCTGGCAATCGCGGATTTTCATTTTAGGCACAGCCGGGCTCATCGTCACCCTGCTCTTCGGAGCCGTGATCGGCAACTACGTGACCCCCCTGCTCATCCTGGGTGTGGTGATCGTCGCCGGCTTTTTCTGGGACGCGCTTTATACGTTTCTCCAGACTTACCGCTGGGATCAGGACTGGCCGCCAGCCTATGTGCTGTTCGCGGGCATCTTCGAGGGCATTATGGCCGGAATCATTATCAATGTGATCCCGGGCTTCCCACTGCCTACGATCGGACAGTTTGTGGTCCATTACTCTCTGGTCTGGATCGCGAGCTACATCATGCAGTTCAGCATCATGCGTGTGCTGTTCCCGCGCTGGCGCTATTATGGCGGGCGCGTTGTTTGAGAGTACCCCCTCTCAGGAGCAGAGTGAGACCGCCTTCGGGCGGTCTCATTTTGATTGGGTACAGGGATAACGTCCAAAAGCGATGAGGCCACGTCGTTCCTCGATTTGCTCACTGCGGTTAAGCCGCAGCAAACGCACCGTCACTCGTCCCTCTGGGGTCAATGGTTCGATCACTGGACCATCCAGGCGGAAATGATCTCCCCAACTTTGAATACGTGGATTATACAGAGCGGTAAGTTTGCCAGTCTCGCGATCAATCGAACCGATGTCGCTCCCCTTGTAGCTGTTACAGTTGGGACAACTCAAGGAGAGGTTTTCCAAAACGGTCTCTCCCTCATGTTTTTCAGCGATCACATGATCAACCTGAAATGAAAAGGTGCTGTCTTCCTGGCTAAGTAAGCAGTATTCGCAGCAATTGCCTGCTCGCTCAATCACCTGTCGACGTATCTCTACACCGATATAAGTCATTCTTCAGCAAGTTTCTGGCGTGCGCGGATTTTCAGCATGTTCATAAAATGATTCATGCGCAGAAACTCATCCAACTCGTCCCGTTCTTCGGATGACAGCAAATCCAGGCGATTTTGCTCCAGTAAGTAGCTTAAGCGCTGTTCCAGGTGATCGGACGGCTTAAACGCGATGATCTGTGTGGGGGTAGGCGTGGATGCCAGAAAATCGAGTATTTCGCTGAAAAGCGTATCTGGCTGTGCAACGGCCATAGACTCATCCTCAAACTGTATTCCCACCAATTATAAGTGATAAAGTCGATCTTTTGCTCCCATAAAACCATCCGCGCTGGTGGACTTTGTTTTCCCCTGCGAATAGTGGTAGCCTCTAGCCGCATTCAAGTCAAAAAAGGAAGTTTTCAATGACTGAGATCAAAATCACCGGCGAACAGTCACCGGCATTTGATCAGATTTTGACCCCGGCAGCACTTGAGTTCGTTGCGACCCTGCATCGCCAGTTCAACCCGCGACGACAGGAGCTTTTGCAGCGCCGCGCCGAACGCCAGGTCAGACTCGACAACGGCGAACTGCCAGACTTCTTGCCCGAAACTGCCAATGTACGGGCAGCAGCATGGCAAGTGGCCCCGACACCATCGGATTTGCAGCAGCGCTGGGCGGAGATTACCGGGCCAGTTGACCGCAAAATGATGATTAACGCCCTCAACAGCGGCGCAGATGTCTTTATGGCCGATTGTGAGGATGCCTTCTCCCCCATCTGGACGCAGGTGGTTGAAGGACAGATCAATCTGCGCGATGCAGTGCGACATGAGATTACATTTGAAAACCCTGACGGACGGCGTTACACATTGAACGACACACCAGCCGTGCTGCTGGTCCGTCCGCGCGGCTGGCATCTGGTTGAAAAACACGTGCTGGTCGATGGCGCACCTGTCAGCGCCAGTCTGTTCGACTTTGGCCTGTATTTCTTCCATAATGCCCAGGAATTGCTTGATCGCGGCAGCGGGCCTTATTTTTATCTGCCCAAACTGGAAAGCCATCTGGAAGCGCGCTTGTGGAACGATGTGTTCAACAGTGCGCAGGATGCGTTGAACATTCCTCGCGGGACCATCCGTGCAACCGTCCTGATCGAAACGATCCTGGCGGCGTTCGAGATCGAAGAAATTCTCTACGAGCTGCGTGATCATTCCGGCGGCTGCAATGCCGGACGCTGGGATTATATCTTCAGCGCGATTAAAAAGTTCTCCGGTCGCGAAGACTTTATGCTGCCCGACCGCGCCCAGGTAACGATGACCGTACCCTTTATGCGTGCTTATACCGAGCTGCTGGTGCGAACCTGCCACAAGCGCGGCGCACATGCTATTGGTGGCATGGCAGCCTTCATTCCCAGCCGCCGTGACCCACAGGTCAACGAGGTCGCACTGGCGAAAGTGCGTGAAGATAAGGAACGCGAAGTCAATGACGGCTTTGATGGCACCTGGGTCGCCCACCCGGATTTAGTTCCAGTGGCGCGGGCCATTTTCGAGCAAAAGCTGGATGGCAAGAGCAATCAAAAAGATCGCCTGCGTGAGGATGTACAGGTCAGCGCTGCTGATCTGGTGAATATCCCGGTGCCGGGCGGCCAGATCACAGAAGAGGGTATTCGTAGCAACGTCAGTGTGGGCCTGCAATATCTCAATGCCTGGTTGGATGGCAACGGCGCAGCCGCCATCTTCAACCTGATGGAAGATGTCGCCACCGCCGAAATCTCACGGGCGCAGTTGTGGCAATGGCTGCATCATCACGCCAAACTGGCAGATGGCCGCACATTCGATACCGGGCTGTATACACAAATCCGTGATGAAGAACTGGCGAAACTCGGCGGCAGGGATGCCGCGCACTATGCTCAGGCAGTCGAAATCCTGGATAAGCTGGTGCTGGCCGATGAGTTTGTGGAATTTCTGACCTTTATTACCTACGATTACCTGAACTAGATCGTTTTTATAGGGGCATGGATTGCCCCTATGCTTATTAAAGGACCGAAATGAATGACTAGGAAAGTACTGATTACCGGCGCGGCAGGACGCATCGGCAGTTATCTGACAGCGCATCTCAAAGATGATTACGACTTTGTGCTGACAGACATCCGCTCCCCTGCCGAGACCTACGGGCTGCCTTTCAGCGAGGCCAACCTGACCGACATCGATGCGATGCACAAGCTGTGCGAAGGTGTCGATACGGTGATTCATCTGGCGGCAGATCCAAGCATGCGCGCTCCATGGGAATCGCTGCTGCCGAACAACCTCATCGGTGTTTACAATGTGTATAAAGCCGCAGCTGATGCCGAGTGTCGGCGTGTGATTTTTGCCAGCACAGTCAACACAATCAGCGGCTATCACGAGGGTGTGACCATCTGGCCGGATATGCCCGTGCATCCCGGTAATCTCTATGGCGCGAGCAAGGTCTGGGGCGAGGCATCAGGCTATGTTTTCGCGGATCAGGGTGTCATTTCCGTCATCTGCCTGCGCTTCGGCTGGGTAGTGATGCCCGATCATCCAGCGATCACACCGGACCAGAGGATGCTGGATATGCTGCTCACCCTGCCCGATCTGACTAATCTGGTCCAGTGCAGCATCGAAGCACCAGATAGCTTGCGCTATGGCATTTTCCACGGCGTTTCGGATAACCGCCACAAACGACTGGACATCACCAGCGCCCGCGAAATCCTGGGTTACAATCCGCAGTACGATGGCTTCGCGATTGCCGAGGCAAACGCCCAGAAGGGATAAACACATGCAAACAGCGACCAAGGAAACGCTCTATTTTGAAACGGGTGCCGATAACCCGGTGACCATGCGTGTTCAGCCAGGTGAGACGTTTGAAGTCGAGACCCAGATGAACGCTGGCCCCTGGCTGGATACCCACCCGGACGGTGAACGACTGCGCCAGAAAATTCGCGGCGGCAATCCTTCCAGCGGCTGCATTTACGTTGAGGGTGCGCAGCCAGGGCAGATGCTGACGGTTCATATCGGCGATATTGACCTGAACCCGGTCGGCTATACGGCTTTTTCCGGCAGTACCGGGGCCATGCCGGGCTGGTTGGGCGGCACTGGCATCGGTCGCCAGAGTAAAGTGGTAAACATCCATGATGGCTTCATCCAATGGAGTGAGTCGGTCAAGATTCCTGTCGCGCCCATGATTGGTTTTGTAGGCGTGGCTCCAGCCCGTGAACGCTTCCATAATGGCTGGGGTGGTTATTGGGGCGGCAATTTTGACGTGCAGGAAATCACTACGGGCGCGGCGGTACAGCTAGCAGTACATCATCCTGGCGCGCTGCTGCACATCGGGGATATGCACGCTATCCAGGGCGACGGCGAAATCTGCGGCGCAGGCGGCATCGAAGCGGAAGGCCGCGTGCGCGTGCGCTGCGAAATCAGCGATAAACCCGCTGCGATGTATTGGCCGCGCATCATCACGGATACGCACATTATGACAGTGGCGATGGCCCGCCCGGCGGAGGATGCCTTCCGCACAGCACTGGAAGCGATGGTATTGTGGCTGGAAGAAAGCTACGGCTTCGAGCGCGGCGAGGCTTACCTCTATCTGGGACAGGTGCTGGAAGCGCGCTGTACCCAGTTCGTCAACCCGACTTATACCTACGTCGCCAAAGTCGCCAAGCGCTTTTTGCCCGGTTAGCCTGTCGATGAGCGACCTTTTTTCGCTGGCAGGCAAAGCCGCGCTCGTGACTGGCGCAGGCCGGGGCATGGGTCAGGCCATTGCTCAAGCATTGGCGCGGCATGGCGCGGATGTGGCGCTTGCCAGCCGCACGGAATCCGAGCTTGCGGAAAGTTTGGCACTGGTCGAGGCCGAAGGCCAGCGTGCTTTCGCTTTTCCGGTGGATCTGCTTGAGTCCGGCGCGGCCTCGCAGCTTGTCGATGCAGCGGCAAAAGCCTTGGGACGGCTCGATATTCTGGTCACATCCTCCGGGACCATCGTGCGCAAACCGGCGCTGGAAATGAGCGAGGATGAGTGGGACCGCGTGATTGATCTCAATCTGAAAGCACGCTTCTTCCTGGCGCAGGGCGCAGCCCGCCACATGACGGATGGCGGCAGCATGATTCATATTGCGTCGCTGTCCTCCTTTTTTGGTGTACCGAACCAGATGCCTTATGTTGCCGGGAACGGCGGAATCGCTGCCATGACACGTGCTCAGGCAGTCGAATGGGCGGATCGGGGCATTCGCGTGAATGCCATCGCCCCCGGCACGATTCTCACACAGCAGACGGAAGGTCTGCTCTCCAATGCCGACGTCTACGCCAGCCGACTGGCCCGCATCCCGATGAATCGCCTGGGCGATCCACAGGATGTCAGCGGCGCGGCGGTTTTCTTAGCTTCCTCCGCAGCAGCCTACATCACCGGCCACATTCTTGTCGTAGATGGTGGCTGGCTGGCGGCTGGTGGTGGCCTGAAGGGATAAATGATGATGACGACACTGACGACCCAACACCCGATTACCCCCTCAATTGACCTGCGCGACATGCTGCGCCAGCATCTTATCCAGCGCAGTGCCGACTGCATGGAAGAGGCAGCCCAACGCCGCCAGAATGCTTTATCCAGCGGCGACATCAACACCTATCAGGCAGCGGTGCGCACAGCAGTACGCGGATTTTATGGTGATATGCCGGTTGGCCCGAATGCGCCACCAGTGCAGGCACACACAGTCAGCACCTTCGATAAAGACGGCTACCGACTGGAAAATGTCCTTTTCGACTCATTCCCCGGCTGGCAGGTCAATGCAACGGTCTATGTGCCGCTGAATTTTGAACCGCCCTACCCTGCGGTCGTGATTCCGGTCGGACATGCAGGCAAGCAGTACGAGAGCTACCAGCTTCCGGCGCAGTTTTTCGCCCGCAGTGGTTACATGGCAGTCCTGTTTGACCCCCCAGGACAGGCCAGCGAGAAACAACTCGGCAATGACCACTTCCGCGATGGTGTGCGCTGCTATCTGGTCGGCGAGACATCCAGCCGCTATTTCGTGGGCGATGCCCTTCGCTGCATCGACTATCTTGCCAGCCGCCCCGACGTGGATATGAGCCATGGTGTCGCCATGACCGGCGTTTCTGGCGGTGGCACCACCACCACATTCTCCGCGCTGCTGGATGATCGCATCACCGTCAGTGGCCCGTCATGCTGTCTATCGCCGCGTGTAGCGCTGGATATTGTGCAGTGCTATGCAGGCTGCCCGGAAACCAATATGTGGCGGCGCTATGCTGAAGGGATTGATGAGATTGACCTGCTGTGCGCTGCTGCACCCATTCCCACGCTGCTGATGGCCGGGCGCACAGACGAGGTATTCCATATTGAGGACACCACCCAGCTGGCGGAACAAGTCGCCGCGTTTTATGCGGCAGCCGATGCGCCGGATCATTTTCACTTCTTTGTCGATGAGAGCGGCCATGCCTATACACTGGCACAGGCACGCCAGTTCACGGCATTTATGAACCACTGGCTGCTCGGCACACCACAACGCTCGATTTGTGATCTGCCGGATTCAGCCTTTACGCTGGACCCTTACGAAGAGATGCGCTGCTATCCTGACGAAGCGGTTAATATGTTCAGCCTGACCCGCCAGCGTGGGCATGAACTGGCGCAAACACGCGATTCCAGTCCCGAAGCGATCCTCGCCGCCGCACGTCGCAGCAGCGGCGCGACCAACTTCCCACCCGCACCAGAGGCTGCCACAGGCGAACCGTTCCAGGTGTGGACCCATGATTGGGAACAGGTGCTGCTCAAACCAGAACCCGGAATCGAACTCCCGGCGACGTTTCTGGCGACCGAAAATGCTGCCGCGACCATCCTGCATTTTGATGACGCGGGCAGACATCGCCTGCTCGAACGGCAGGGGCCATTGTTGACCGCAGCGAATTTCTTGCAGCGCGATAGCGATGGCAGAGCCAATATTCTCAGCGTTGATTTACGCGGCTGGGGGGATAGCGCGCCATCGCTTTATCCCTACGAGCTGGCAGGTTGGGGTGGCATCGATCGGGTGACGGCCTACATGAGTGCGGCACTCGGTGATGCAGTCCTCTCACAGCGGATTCGTGATGGACTGTCGGCACTGGCTTACCTGCGCACCCGTGTTGATCCCCAGAGCATCATCGTCACTGGGAGTGGCTTAGGTGGCGTGGTGGCATTGCATGTGGCGGCATTTGTCGATGATCTGCAGGCAGTCATGACGTGGGATGGGTTGGTGAGCTTCCAGGCATTGCTGGACACACCAGCTTATCACTGGCCTGCCGATGCTTTCCTGCCGCTGGCACTGCTGAATTATGACCTGCCAGCATTGGCTGCTACCCTACCCTGCCCGGTCTTCATCGCCAACCCGCTGGATGGTGAGGCCAACCCGCTGACTACAGCAGACACTGACGAACTCAATCAGCGCATCGGGCGCGAGGTTTATCGCGCCGAGGCCAATTACGTCGAACTGCTGCGCGAGCTGATTCGCGCTTAGGGACGCAGTTTGCTGCGTCCCACAATCGTCGGCTACTGCTTCACCGAGCCGAGTGTCAGGCCGGTGACAAAGTAGCGCTGCAAGAACGGGTAAACCATCAGGATCGGCACCGAAGCGACGAAGATCAATGCTGCGGACAGCCCTTCTGGCGTGGCGTTCTGGAAATCGAGACTACCGGAGGCTGACTGCCAGTTGATGCGACGCGTCGAGACCAGCGAGTAGAGGAAGCTTTGCAACGGCCACTGGTCGATGTTGTTGATATAGACGATGCCATCAAACCATGAATTCCAGTGTGCGACCGCTGTGAACAGCGCGATGGTCGCCAGTGCGGGCAGCGCAATCGGCAGGTAAATTTTGAACAACACTGCTGTATGCGAAGCGCCGTCTAACCAGGCTGCTTCGGCCAGCTCATAGGGAATGCCTCGGAAGAAATTCACCATAATGATGATGTAAAAGATGTTAATCACCATTGGCAGGATCAGCACCAGGAAATTGTTCAGCAGTCCCAGGTTGCGGAAGGCCAGAAAAGTCGGGATCAACCCGCCGCTGAACAACAGACCGAAGATCATGATCACCTTGAATGCCAACCGCCCCGGCATATGGATGCGATCCAATGACAGTGGATAAGCAGTCACGACGACCAGCAGCAGCGTACTAATGACCGCGACAATCACTCGCGCGACCGAGATACCAAATGATCCCAGGAATTGTCGATTTTGCAGGATGAAAGCGTAGTTATCGAAGGTCAGACCAATTGGCAGCAGACCCACCAATCCCGCAGAAACCGCCGCACGGTTGCTCAACGATTTTGATAGCAGATGGATAAAAGGCAGGATGCATGACAGCGCCAGCAGCGCCAGCACGATCCAGATGATCGTATCCACAATGAAATACTTTAGATTTCGTTCTTCAATCATGTCATGCCCTCCTAGAAAATGCGATAGTTGGCATAACGGTCAGCTAGCCAGTATGAGGTAATAATCAGGACAAAACCGACCACCGCCTTGAACAGGCCAACGACGGTCGCAATTTCATAGTTCAGATCAATCAATCCGACGCGGTAGACATAAGTATCAATGATGTCACCAGTCGAATACACTACCGGGTTGTAGAGCACCAGGATCTGGTCAAAGCCTGCATTCAGCACATTACCCAGGCTCAGGCAGGCCATCAGCACGATAATGCTGGCAATCCCTGGAAGGGTTACATTACGCAAGCGCGCCCAGCGCCCTGCTCCATCCACCGCAGCGGCTTCATACAATTCCGGATTGATCTGCGTCAGCGCGGCTAGATAAATGACCGCACCAAAGCCAAAACCTTTCCAGACATCTGAGAGAATCAATGTCCAGGGAAAAGTCCCTTTATCACGCAAAAATCCGATTTCTGGTAGTCCGATGCTGGTGAGAAAGCTGTTGATCGGTCCGGAACCGCTGAGAATCGTGACCATGACCGCGCCCACGATAATCCATGATAGAAAATGTGGAAGCGTGGTAAATGTCTGCACAAACCGTTGATACATGGGAGACTTCACCTCATGTACCATCAGGGCAAACACGACTGCGGCCACCTGCCCCAGTACAATCTTGCCAACAGCGATGAAGACCGTATTTTGTAACACCTGCAAAGTCTGAGGCCGGGTGAACACCTGCTGGAAATTTTCCAGACCGACAAACTCTGATCCTGCCAACCCTTTGAACGGGTTAAAATCTACAAAAGCAATTCCAATACCCCAGAGAGGGTAAAACTGAAAAATAATAAGCATAATCGTTGCCGGAATCAGCATGAAATACAGTAGTTTGTGCTGCTTCCATACCTGACCGAAGGTTGGCTTACGCCCTTTCTGGACTTGTACTTGCGCTTCCGAATCCCTCCCGGCAGCTATAATCGAGGAGTTGTCAATCATAACGGCAATCCTATCTTCCTGGCGGATGATGCGCTGTGCGCGATGTGGAATGATTCAGGGGCGCAATACTGCGCCCCTGAGGTTATAAACGATCAGGAGATTGATGCTTTCCAGGCATTAACATCTTCAGTCACTTCGGCACCGCCCATCGCCAGCCAGTCTTCCACATACTGGTCAAAGGCATCCAGATCACGCGCCCCGATGAGGATTTCGGTGTAAGCTGAGTCTTCCATTGTATTGAGGTCAGGCAGCAGCTCTGTCATACGTTCGGTGTTCGCACCCAGGAAGGCATCCACATAACCTTCGTCGCGGGTTTCGAACACGTGGTTGTAGTACTGGATCTCACGCACAATGGCGTCCTGACTGATCAGGAACTGCTGAGCGCTGTTAAGCGTGGATGGGTCCGCTGTCAGCCACTCTCCCATATCCGCGTAGATGTCCGCCTGATATTCGGGATAGCACATATACGGGAAGCCGAAACCAACTTCGTTGACGAACTGGTATTCCTGGTCGGGGAAGTTGGGACCAGCAACCACATTGCAGTTTTCGTCAAACTCCCAGGTGTAACCCTGTGTGAAGCCGTTGCTGTTACGGAATTCGCCATACTGCTGGTAATCCGTCCAGTTGACGTGCATGTCCATCTGCCAGTTCAACTGCTTGATGGCCGCTTCAATCTTCTGCGGGTCAATGTCACTACGGAAAACCACACCTGTGCCACGTGTGCTGGAACCAGCGCGACCTACCAGACCATCGGGACCGGCAGGCGTCGGCATAATGGCTGCCTGGGCACCTGGCGTCAGTTCATAGAAGCTGCGAAGTCCACCGCCAGCGATCCACCACGGCGCGAACCAGACACCCACGCGACTGCCCTGCCACAATTGTGCAGCATCGCCTTCACCATAAGTGAAGAAATCAGGATCAATCAGGCCGTCAGCATACCAGCGGCGCAGTACTTCCAGCGCTTGCTTGTTGCTTGGGTCCAGACCACCCCAACGCAGCGTGCCATCTTCATTCGCAATCCAGCGCTTGGGCATAGAACCATAAGCACCAAAGATCGGGTCGAGGCTGTTATACCAGGTCACAAGATTCTGGCAGGCGCTGACACCAAATTCGCACAGGCCTGCGCCCTTGAATTCACGCATGGCATTTTCCAGCTCTTCCACCGTGGTGGGCATCGGCAGCCCAACACTATCAAGGAAGTCCTGGCGGATGTGGCCGATGTTATCCACGTTCCAGGCTGGGCCATAGGTGAAGGCTACACCGTAAATGCGATCCCCACGGACAACGGAGGAAACCCAGTTGTCACCATCAGGATAGCGTTTCTTCTCTTTGACGAGATCAGAAGCGGTGGCATTCCAGATATCGGTGATATCAGCCACAGCATCGTTTTCAATCAGCAGCGACAGTGTGGTATCACCAGCTGCGAACATCTCTGGCAGCGAACCAGCAGCAATATCAGTCGCTATGCGTGTGGTACGCTCCTGACCAACAGCCTGCCAGGCAATGGTGTAGTTGATGCCAAGCTGCTCTGAAACGCGGTTATGCATCGGGTTGTTGAGGAAGTCATCCCCTTCGGGGAAAGGCGCATCCACGATGTATGGTGTAGAAATCTCGACTGGTGGATCGTATTTGTCGAATGCGGGATAGGTGGGAGTCCAATCCATCTCGCAAGCACCCTGCGCAACAGCTTCAGCAAGTGTCAATCCACCGGGAATCGTCAACCCAATCCCGGCACCAGCCGCAGAAGTCCCCATCACTTTTAGCATATCACGACGAGAAAGCTTATTGTTCATTTTTCCTCTCAATCTAATAAGGTTTATTCGGTTACTGCAGTGCCAGGCTTATATACTGCTGACATCACCTCCTTTCATCATTTAGCTGCATTATGTGACCGCACGGATTCACGTACCATCAGTCTGGAATGAAAAGTCTGGTGTGTTCGTGCCAGATACGGATTGTTGATCTGCTCCACAATCAACTTGACTGCATGAGAACCCATTTGAACCAACGGATAGGCAATGGCGGTCAGAGGCGGATTGAAGGTGCGCGCATGTTCAAAATCGTCGAAGACCATTACCGATAAATCCTCTGGGATACGATAACCCGTCTCTTGAAGCAGCGGTAGACCCACCGCAGACGATTGCCAGTTACTAAACAAGACTGCCGTGACATCTGGTTCCTGCTGGATAAAATCCCGCGTGACCTTAGTGAGGCTCTCCACCTCGAACTGGTAACCCTCTCCTTCATATTCAGTGAGAAAGATCAGATCATCACGGCAGCTGATGTGATGCTCGGCAAGCGCCCGGTAATACCCTTCGATTCGCTGATCTACGTGCGGCGTGTCTTTTTGATGCCCCAGGACAGCGATCGTTTCGTGACCCAATTCCAACAGATGCTTGGCCGCTTTGTATCCCGCTTCGATCTCGTCCGGCGAAACAAAACTGGCTTCTTCGGGAAAATACGGTACGCCGATCTGAACCACTGGTAAGCCAGCTTCAGCAGCTTTTTTCAGGGTAGGTTCAAGCTGCCGTGTCCCCAGCGAAATCACGCCATCCGGGTAGAGATCAGGGTCCGAAAGGTAAATATTGGTCACATGCTCGGCCAGGTGCCCCGGATTATCTGCCGAAAGCCGCAGTTGAATCTGGTAACGGTCAGCCGCATCCTGAATACCGGTCAATAAGTCTTTAAAATAATCAGTCGCTGTAATAAACATCGAGTGCAGCACCAGCAGTGACACGGTCTCACTGCGTCCCCCGTTGGGCGCAACTGCTTTCGCGTGCTCTGTGCTCTCCTGTACGGCCAGCTCATTGGCGGCTGCCAGAATGCGTTGGCGCATGGCTTTGGAGACGCCATCTTTATTGTTCAAAGCCAGCGAAACGGTACTGGTCGAAACACCAACATAGTTGGCAATTTCACGGGTTGAGGGCATAATTACCTGCACACGAGCGAACGAACGAACAGTTCGCTTGAATATACCACCTTATTTTGAATAGGCAAAATCCCTCGGAGCTAATTTTGAAAACAGACTCGTTAAATCCGGCAATGCTTGGCAGTTGGATTGCCTCATGGGTGCAGGAAAACGGGGCTATCCATGGATTTCATAATCACAGTGTCTGGGGCGGTAACCCCTACCGTTGGGGAGACTTCACCGCTGGTCACAGCACATGGTCCAGCCCTTTCCTGGCCGGGCTGAGCTGCGCGTTGAAAAAACATCCCCACTCAGACGGTATCGCCCTCCTCTCGCGCTTGATCCGCTTCCAGGCGACGGCATTCCAACCAGACAACCAATATGAACACATCGGCTTTCAGGTCGGGGAACTGCTCAACTTCGGCCTGATTCACAATGCCATCACCAACGCCTCGCTGGGCCTGACCGCACTCAATGGCCGCGATTATCTACCCACCGAAGACATGGACCTCATCCGCCAAGCGGTCCTCAAAAATATGGAGGCCTGCAAGCGATACGGTGGCGGACGCGCGACTCGTGGTGCCACCGCCAATCAGGATTACGCACGGCTGTGGGGCAAGCTGCTCCTTCAGGAAGTATATGAGGACAAGCGCTGGTATGACGAGATCGTAGAAGACCTCAACTTCATGATTGAGCATTTTCATATTGGTGGCTTTCCCGACTCAGACTGTGAAGCTACCTACCGCGGCCTTAGTGACCTCAGCGCTGTAGAACCGGCTGAATACTATGGATTGATGATCTGCCCCCTCGTCATGGCTTACGAGGTCTATGGCGACGAGAAGTATCTGGATCATGCCGGGCGGATCTGCCGCCATGTCGCCCGTTCCGCCTGGGTGGACGACAACGGCCAAACCCGGTTCCATCGTATGTGGTATGTGCGTCACAGCCAATGGGTTAAAAATGATCAACCGATGCTTATTGCAGGCATGGGCGACTCGCTGGAAGGCATTTATCGCTATCTTCAGCACGTAGAGGATCGTGAGTTATCGGACTTTTTGGATGCCTGTGATGCCACCTATGCCTACTACCAGAATCCACGCGGTTACTTCGCCAGTGCCACGGGATGGCAAAGTGAAGTGGATATTGCCCCCAGCAGCGCCTGGCACTCTCATGATTTTCGCTATCTGGCACTGCGGTACACCGTGGATGCTGCGTTCTGGGAGCAGTTTTTTGCGCCGTATGAAAAGATGTCAGTGCTGCTAGGCGATCAATGCATGTGGTTTGAGCACGGCCAGCACTGGCAGATTCGGGATTACTTCTGGCAGGATGTTTTCCAACTGCTTGGCCGCAAGGATGAAGTTCATTTCGGGCGGGACATGACCTGGGTGGGCGGCCCTAAGGCGCTGCCCGAAAGCTATAACCACCCTGACGTCCCGGTTTTTCTCATGGCTGAGGATGGTATCTATCTCAAAGAAGGTGATGCAGCAACGATTGATGTCACCTCAGTCGCCAAACTGTCGTACAAAGGTACACTGTAATCGCCATCGTAAAATTTTAAGGAGAAAAATACATGCTAACCGAAGAACAGATCGCCCATTTTTATCGTGAAGGTTATGTGCTGGTGCGCGGACTGGTTCCCTCAACAGTGATTGACGACATCATGGTGGAGGCAAAGCAGCGCGTCCGTGAGGGGGATAAATGGCAGCCCACGATTTTTGATCACGAGAACCCCGCTGTCGATGCACAGGTCCACCAACTGCTGTGGACACCGGAAGTGATCGACGCGGCTGGTGATCTGCTCGGTACACCACCACGGGTCTATTATGGGATGCTGGCGATCGTACCGGCCAAGGGAGGTAACGGCCTCCCCTGGCATCAGGATAACCAGTACACGCACATTCTGGGCGGTGCATTGAATGTATTTATCGCCCTTTCGGAAATTACACCGGACATGGGTACATTATGGATTGGCCCGCGCACCCATCGCCTGGGTGTACAGCCATCGGAGGCCAATACGACGACCGCCCCCGGCCACCGGGAATCCACGTACGAACCAGAGAACCCGATTCAACTGCCGACACTCCAGCCAGGAGATGCCTGTATCTTTGACCGCAGTACACTGCATCGCTCCCTGCAAAACACAACGGACCGGCCTCGCTTTGCCTACGCGGCGCAGTTCCAGGCGGCACACAGCCGTCAGGCAGAGAGTGGTGAGCGTGATCCAAAACGCATGTTGGCTTCTGACCTGGCGAAGATGGTGGTGTAGGCTAAGGTCGTAGAAGCCTTAGGCGAAGGGTACTAATGAGAATGAGGCGAATTCACTGAGATGTTGAGTGCGGCATCCCAATCAATCCCACGGGTTAACCCCGGTGAGAGGGACTCAAGATATTCGATGGCTTTCTCGGGGTCGTCCCATATTTCGCGTTCCGGTTTAATGACACGCGAAAGGCGGGTGAAGAGATTCACATAGAGCTGGGTTTGATAGGTGCCGCCAAAAGCGGTACTACCTGCCCAGTTGAGATGCTTGGTAAGCTGACCCAATGACCGCAATATCACGGCGTGGTCGATGTGACCCAGGCGCAGGTCAGAGATGAAGTAAAGCGGTTCGGGAGCATTGTTTAACACGGCTTCAAGCTCCTGGATAAAGGCGTAGGCCTCACCGGCAGAGGGCGATCTTCTCCACTGAATCAGAACCAGTTGGGGTGAGAGTTGCGTAAGCGCGTAAGCTTCCATCGATAACATCCTCGCGAATTAGCAATTGGGCTAATTCTGTTCTTTGTTATCATAGCATGAGATTTTTTAAGAAAACGTAAAAATTTGGGGGCCGGTGATCACCGGCCCCCAAGACCCTAATCAAAATCGCTTTCCCAGTCCATCCTGACTGTAATACTCCCCTGCTTGCGGATGTTCCCAACACGCATGATCACTACAATCTCAGCATCGCCTTTCGTCGTCTGCCCGGTGACCACGCCCTGATGATTGATCATGGCCTGATGCGGTTGACGGCTCAAATATGTGATGCTGCCCGCCTGCGGCTGGATATACTGGCCGAACGCCGTACGGCCCACCACTTCGATCTGCATGGATTCATTCATCTCTAGCTGCGTGCGCGGGGCCAAAATTTCTACCCGGTCAAACAGATCGTCTACCAGCACATCCAGGGAAACCTGCTTGCCCTGACATAGCGCAGTGACACGCGCAACACCTTTACCGCGTGCCGTGATAATACCCACCTCGCTGACCGCCACGATATGGTCATCGCTGCTGCTGAACTGACATGACGCCGCGTCTACATCCACATAAAAGCCAGAGACGGTGCGTCCGACCAGTTGGAGATGAATCTTTTCACCACCATGCATGTCTACATAAGATTTGATTCCCACGCGGTCGTTGGTGATGAACAAGCGGTCCAGCGCTTCATTGGGGTCGGCATAGGCGAAGTCAGATAAGAGGCCAATATCCACCATGTTGATGTCTTCAAATCCCAGGCCGTAAGCCGGGGAGTCGTAGCGGAGACGAAAATCGTTGTGGTCAGCATCCATGAAGTGTGGATCTGCCGTAATGGAATGCTGGTCGTATTCACGATCCAGGCTTTCACGCCACTGACTCAGCGAGCGAATACCGGGAATACCGCGCATTTTATAAGCATCTTTGGTGTTGTAAAACAGATTGTCATCGGCGGATTTGAACTTGTTGCGCTCCCAGTTACTCATCGAATACACGATGTCACCCGCGTTATAGACAATGTTGCGATCAAACTCCAGATCGTGGTTAGGAGCGTTCAGGTAGCCATGTACAGCAAAGGCGCTGTTACTGTTCTCCGAGTTGGCAGCGATATTGTTGTAGAAACGATTCTGGATGCCCTTAATGTAGAACACCGCCCACATCTTGCCGCCACCACCCTTCTGAAGGTTGTAGATCACGTTATTCGTGACCGTGGTATTGCTCACCTCATCATCCAGGTAAACACCAAATCCGAACGAAAATGGAATGTCGCTATCGTGGATCAGGTTGTTGTGCAGCGTATTGCCTGCGCTGTAGACGCCCCAGCCTTCAAAGACACCGGTATCCTGGGAGTCCACGTTTGCTCGCGACATATCATTAAACTCGATGACGTTACCGCGCGTGTGGATGAAATCCATCACCATATCCTCGCGCACGCGAATGCCATCCACATCCTCATGGACCATAATCCCAGGCCACGTGCCTTTCATGCTGATCGCGTAGCGCGGCGTATGATAAATACGGTTGTGCGCGACATAACTCTCGCCTGTGTTGGAGAGCTGCACACCCGCGCCGTAACCAATCACCTGCCCGGTGTGATGGATGTAGTTATTGACAACCTGATGTCCCTTGTTGATGGCGTCAATCGTGGTCCATGCGCCATTAAACAACACGCCTGTAAAACCGATGTTATGCAAATGGCAGCCGGTAATGCTGACATTTTGTACCCACTGGTTGCCAAAGACACCATGCATACCCGTGTCGTGAATGTGGCAGTTGATAATGCTGATCTGCTCGGCGTTTTGCAGGTAAATCAGGCCATCTTCATTAGGTAGTGTAAATTCACCGCCGGGAGGCCGCCCGCCAAACTCGTTGACCGTATCAGAGGCGCACAGTTCCAACCCTTCCAGGCGAATATTCTGTGTGACGGACTCGCGCGAACTGCCGACAAAAGCGAAAGCGCGGATGGCGGTCGGCGCGATGATGACCTGCTCCTCGATGGGAGTCTGTCGCGGCCAGTAGTAAACGATCATTTCCTGGCTATCGAGATAGAACTCACCCGGCGCATCCAACAGCTCCAGCGCGCCCTGCACAAAATAACGCGACCCGGCGGAACCGATAATGTAGCGGGTAGACCGTTCTAACGTGACCGTGCGTTCGTCAAAATCGACACTTTGCACCGGCAGAATATCCGTGAACCAGTTCCATTCCCCGTGCGGGCCACCCGGCCAGACATAGACCTGAAGCTCATGGATGTTCTCGATCTGTGGCACATCACCCGGTTTGAAACGAAATTGAAGCTGCGATTCCAGATCATCCGCCGCTTCCACGCGATGATAGCCGCTGTTCGGATAGCGTGCTTTGATCGCCCGCAGGCCATTCTCGTAGAGTGTCTGGAAGGGATAATCGACATGCGCCTTGTAGATGCTGCCGCTGTGCGGTTCCCAGCCAGTCACTTGCAGCCCGGTATAAATGATGGGTTGTTCGCCAGGGTAATTGCGGTATGTGATCTGAAAACCATCCTTACCGGAGTCGGCTTCGGTCAGGACCACTGTCGAATCAAGGAAGTATTCGCCACCGCGCAACTGAACTTCGATGTCCTCGGTCATGCCGCTGGCGATCTGCTGGCGGATGACATCACGCGCGTGATGGATCGACTTGAAGGGACCCTCATTGGCATGAGCATCCGGCTGGGTGCCGCTCCAGGCGTCATTTCCCAGGGGAGAAACGTAATATATCTGCATGGTGAATTAGCCTTTATAAAAAGTAAGGAGTTGGTTGCCAGGGCAGCACGCAGGCCGCCCCAGCGATAAAGAAAATCTAAGCCTGCTCGAAGGTCGAAAGCGCTGTAAAAGAGGGTTTTAGCGCCGGGTAGAGCGCCCTAAAGGTGGGATAGAGTTCGTTATAGCGCTGGACTGCGCCGGGTTCGGGCGTGGTTTCATCGACTTTATGCACCATCTGCGCACAGGCTGAGGGGACATCGGGATAAGCGCCACCGGCTACCGCCGCCAGGATCGCCGCGCCAAATGCGCCGCCCTCGGTGGTGTTGATGGTGTACAGCGGAATCCCCATGATGTCGGTAATCAACTGCCGCCAGACCGGGCTATTGGCCGCGCCTCCTGCGACGACTGCTTCACTGGGCTGGATACCCTGCGCCCGCAGCAGCTCCAACAGGTCGCGCATGCCGAAGGCCACGCCTTCCATGACCGCGCGAATGGTATGCGGCAGACCATGACGCAGCGTCAGCCCCACCAGCGCTCCACGTGCATACGGATCGGGATGCGGATGACGCTCGCCGCTCAGATAAGGTGCGAACAACAGCCCTTCCGCCCCCACTGCGACCGATTCCGCCTTGGCATTGAGTTCGTCGTAACTGGCACCGGGCGCGAATTCATCCCGCAGCCAGCGCAGCGCTCCGGCAGCACTCAACATCACCCCCATGCTGAACCAGGTTCCCGGCATCGGTCCGCAGAAGGTATGCAGGCGACCCTCGAGTTCTGGCTCGTAGGAGTTGTTGATGGCATAGGCCACACCCGAAGTGCCGACTGTCAGGCTGACCTGCCCCGGCAGCACAATGCCGTTACCAACGCCACCTGCGGGTTGATCCCCTGCCCCGCCGACAATCGGCGTGCCGGGCTTGAGTCCCGTGGCGGCTGCACCTGCCTCACTCACGGTCGCGCAGATGGCCTGCGATTCGTGGAGTTCGGGCAGCCAGCTGCGTGGGATGTCGCAGGCGGCCAGCATTTCATCCGACCACTGACGGTTGGCGATGTCCATCAGGCCGAAACCGGAGCCATCCGCCACATCACAGACGAACGCGCCGCTGAGACGGTAGCGCACATAGTCCTTCGGCAGCAGCACATGCTCGATGCGGGCATAAACCTCCGGCTCATTCTCGCGCAGCCAGACGATCTTGGGCGCGGTGAATCCAGCAGGCAGGATGCTGCCGATTAGTTGGTAGAGGCGCTTTTCGCCCACGCGGTTGGTGATCGCCTCGCACTGTGCGCCGCTGCGTTGGTCGTTCCACAGGATGGCCGGGCGCAGCGGTTTGCCCGCCCCATCCAGGGCCGTGAGACCGTGCATCTGCCCGGTCAGGCCGATGGCACCCACTTCCTCAGCTGGAATCTGCTGAAGCACCGCTTGCAGCGCCTGACGGGAGGCATCCCACCACTGCTCTGGGTCTTGCTCCGACCATAACGGGCGCGGCGTGGATAAATCGTGTGAAACACTCTGCGTCACAACGACAGTTCCAGCGGTATCAATTGCCAATGCCTTGGAGGCAGTGGTGCTGACATCAATCCCTATGAAATATCTGGACATAAATCTACAGTCCTTTTCAAAAACTTTTGCAAGTAACACCCCAGAGTGTACTCAAGTTGGCAAGCGCTTGCGAGTGCTTCTGGACTGATGGTCTGTCAATAAGGTAAGCTGTTGGCGACAGGAGGATTGAAAAGATGCGAATCGGAATCGTCGGGTCAGGTTCGATGGGCGCAGCGCACGCTCGGGGTTGGGCAGCCACCCCGGCGACGATCGGCGGTTTTCTCAACCGCGCGTCGGATTCAGCGGCGCGACTGGCGGCACAATATGACGCACAGGTCTATGCGGATCTCGATGCACTGCTGGCCGATGTCGATGTCGTCAGCATATGCACCCCTACCCCACTCCATCACGATCAGGTGCTGCAGGCTGCCGCCGCTAGGAAACATCTGGTGCTGGAAAAACCACTGGCGCTCAGCGTGGAACAAGGGCGCGAAATGCTGGATGCCTGCCAGCAGGCTGGAGTCCAACTGCTGATGGCCCATGTGCTGCGCTTTTTCCCGGCTTATGCACGCGTCCAGCAGATCATCACCCACGGCGAGATCGGCCAGCCCGGAGTGCTGCGGCTGTTTCGTCGCAGCAGTTCACCTCAAAAAGGCTGGTTTCTCGACACGGAACAATCCGGCGGCGTGATGCTCGACCTGATGATTCACGATCTTGATTATGCGCGCTGGTTGGCAGGACCGGTGACACGCGTCTACGCCCAATCCACCGGGCCAAATGGTCACGCCAGTGCGGTGCTGACTCATGCCAGCGGTGCGCTGTCTTATGTAGAAGCATCGTGGGCTTATCCCCCACCCTTCTTCTGGACTGGTGTGGACATCACCGGGGCTGAGGGACTCATCCATTATGATTCGAAAGCGGCAGCGGCGATTGATCTGCGCCACTATGCGGACAATACGCCACAGCAGCTGGCCTATGAACCGGCGGAAGATCCTTATATCACGCAGATCAAGACCTTTTACCATGCTCTGACCGAAGGCGCGCCTGTGCCTGTGACCGCAGATGATGGACTGGCCGCGCTTCAGATCGCCCAGGCAGCCATCGAGTCCGCCCACAGCGGGCAGGCGATTGATCTTGCGTCGGGTATATAAGTGCATAAGGTGGCCGCCCTGTTTTCGCAGAATGGCCTATCAGCTAATTACCGATAGTCGATCGGAATAAGCACCGCACTGTGCCTGACGTTATATAAAACCCAATACTCTCCAATACTAAGCTGCCGTTCTGCTTCACCCAAAAGTGCATCTGGGTCCATTCGCTCTGTCACGTTAGTAACCTCATCAATAGGATCTTCCTGCCCGACACGATATAAGGCAAAATCACTATCATCTCTAACTACAAAATAGTTGCTATCTGGTCCAAATACCGGGTTAAGAACGCCACTTTGAACAGGCATCAATGTCTTAAAATTCCATACGAGATTGCCGTAAGTCGAAAGATAGCGTCCATCTGGACTAAAGCGTTTTGGCGTTATATTTTCACCAAGTTCCAGTGGCGATTCATCACGGATGTAAGCCTCGTTTGACTCGTGCCGCCATGCCCAGACACCAACCTGATCATGATCATCTCGCCCATAGGTGAGAACAGCCTCCCCGTCCGGCGATGCGACAACAGGCTGTCCGCCAAATATATACAAAGATTCTGGGTACATGAGTTCCTCAATACGATAGGCTGTACACTGTTCAGCTTGCCTGGTGCAAAATGAGAAAGCATTGGTAGCAGGTAGTTCCCCTGACCAGATATAGTGCTTTGTGATCAGCCATCCCTCGGGGGTCGCTATAATGGGGCCAAACGCATTGTCCAGTGGATGTCGATGTAATGCGCCGGTACGCGCATCCCAGATGACAAGATCACCACTGCCCTGGGTCGCCAGCAACTGGCTGTCTTCTGACCAGACTAACGATTCAGGGTAGACAACTTCGCTGGCACTAACATCGATGTTAGTGTGAATTTGGAGGTCAGGCACAGTCAAAATCGTCAGATCGAAGTCCTTACGTATCGCAAGATATTGTTCATCGGGTGAAAACTGCATCTCAAAACTTGTCAGCAAACCATATGGTATGTGGTGTTCCAGAATCACACTGGCGGAGGGTTCAAGTTCCGGCGTCATCAGCTCGGGATTGCGCAGGTCCCACAACCGAATCTCAACATGGCTTTCATCTATCTCCCATCCCTGACCGGCAGCATATTGAGCATGTGGCGAAAGCAGAATACCCCAACCTTCGAGCGTGTGTATGTCGCTTCCAAAGTGAGGCGATAATGCCTGCGAAGAAGCGCTTGTGAACAGAAGCCACAGCACCATGTTCGCAAAAGCGACGTATCTCAAAACCCTTACGTTAGACATCCATTGGCCCTTCACCCGCATCGCAATGTCCTCATTCGGATTACGCCCCATCATCAGAAACCGGATGCTCCCACACCTGCTTGAAAAGCAACCCCTTCAGCTTGTGGTCTTCCACCAACGCCTTGAAAGTATCAGAGGCGAATATCCGACCTAAAGGGAACTTTGTCTTGAAAATGTCTTGCCCTTCCACACAGGCAATATCGAAGGCATATTTTTTGATGAGGTTAATGTCTCCACTCTTGAACAATGTGTACTCTGAACGCTGATAATCAAAGCATGGCCGTACGTTCGTGACATTGATCAGGTAAAACTGCCCCGCGTCACAAAGGATCGGAAGAAATTCCACCGCATCTTTGACCAGTGGTTCGAGCACGTTCCGAGCATGTTCCGAGCAGATAAAAAAACCCGGTAACCACGGAAAATCACTCAATTTCGATGGATCATCCTTAACCCTTTCCCCGTCCCGATACATCACAAAGCGGACGGGCTTCCAGTCTGACTTCAGGCTCTTGCCCTCCCGCATTCCTGTGGTAGCATCGACATCTTTCTCCTTGTCAAAGACTAGATGAGTTTCATAGGCTAAGTCTGATTTAATTTTCCAGATTTTCATGGTTCCTTACCCGTGACCTATCTCAGCATTGAAGAAACATTACCTCACTTATAGTAAAGGACGAAATCATTCCTTACATTATGCTTACATAGACCCTTAGATGAAAAAGCCGCTGCGTCGATGTGCAGCGGCTTACGCAGATCACCAATTTTTAGCGGAGAAAAACCGCTGTGGAGGGGTCTAGCCCTCGATCACGGCTGCGCCTTCAGTCGCGTTACAGACGTAGATATTGGGCGCAGTGCCACTGACGGCCTCATAACAGACGCTGACGCTCTTGACAAAGGCATCGGCGGCATCGGCAGCGACCAGCGCCACCGCACATCCCCCAAAACCCGCCCCGGTCATGCGTGCGCCGTAGCAGCTTGCCTCGGCCTGGGCGCAGGTCACCATCTGATTGAGTGCCTCGTTGGTCACTTCAAAATCGTCGCGCAGGCTGTCATGGCTGGCATTCATCAGGCGGCCCAGTTCCGCCGCGTCACCGCGTTTCATGGCCTCCGCCGCCTGCACCGTGCGCGCGTTTTCGGTGATGATGTGGCGCGCCCGGCGGCGAGTCACATCCTCCAACCCATCACCCTGATCGTTAAACATCTCCAGCGAAACATCACGCAGCGCCTTCACGCCAAAGTATTGGGCGGCTTCCTCGCACTGGCGGCGGCGCTCGTTATAGGCTGAATCGACCAGTCCACGGCGTGACATGGTATCCAGCACCACGACCACTGTTCCCGGTGGCAGTGGCACGCTCTCGGTTTGCAGCGAGCGACAGTCGATCAACAGCGCGTGATCAGCCTCCCCCACTGCCGAGATCATCTGGTCCATGATGCCGCAGTTCATCCCAACCCATTCGTTCTCGGCGCGCTGCGCCAGCAGTGCCATCGCGGGCGGGTCCCAGGGTATACCGGCCACCGCCGCGAACGACCGCGCCGTCGCCAGCTCAATCGCAGCAGAGGAAGATAGCCCCGCGCCAATCGGCACATCACCGGCCATCACACCTTCCCAGCCTTGCAGATCAAATCCCCCGGCTTTGAGTACCCAGGCGATGCCTTTGACATACTCGGCCCACCCCTGCTGGGTATTTTCGAAGGCTTCCAGTTCAAAATGCAGGGTTTCGTCCATGTCAAGCGAGTACACGTCGATCTGGTCGTCATCACGCGGGCGCAGCGCAATCCACACCGCCCGGTTGATCGCCATCGGCAGCACAAAGCCATCGTTGTAATCGGTATGCTCGCCAATCAAATTGACTCGGCCCGGCGCGCGGATGACAAATGCCGCTTCTGAGCCATACCGTTTTTGAAATTCGTGGGTAACTTTATCTTGTAGAAACATGCTTGATCCCATCATCGTTGTTTGTAATGCACATCACTCAAAGCGCGCAGCCGCTCCGCTGCCTGTTCGGCAGTCAGGTCACGCTGCGCCTCGCCCATCATCTCGTAGCCGACCATGAACTTACGCACGGTCGCGGAACGCAGCAGCGGCGGATAAAAATGCGCATGAAGCTGCCAATGGGTGTAATCCGCGTCGTCGTTGGGCGCAGCGTGCCAGCCCATCGAATACGGAAAAGAAGTTTCGAAGAGATTATCATAACGGGTCAGCAGCCGCTTGAGAATTGACGCCAGTGAATTGCGCTGCCCATCATTCAAATCAGGCAGACGGAGAATATGCTGGCGCGGCATCAGCAGGATTTCAAACGGCCAGATCGCCCAATAGGGTACTACCGCCAGCCAATCCTCATTCTCAACCACAATACGCTCGCCCTCCCCTGCTTCGATGGCAGCATAGTCCACCAGCAGTGGCGATCCATGCGCTTCGTAATACAGGCGTTGGTGATGTTCCTCCGTGGCGACTTCATTGGGCAAAATCGTCTCTGCCCAGATCTGGCCGTGTGGATGCGGATTAGATGCCCCCATCGCCAGTCCTTTGTTTTCGAAAACCTGCACCCAGCGATAGGTCTGGCCGAGTTCAATCACCTGTTCTGCCCAGGTGTCGATTACGGTTCGGATTTCGGCTTCAGGAAACTCCGGCAGGGTCAAGTCATGACGCGGTGAGAAACACACCACGCGACAGGTGCCCTGCACACTCCCTGTTTTCAGCAAATGACTATGCGAAGATTCAACTGGAGGCGAATCCGGCAGCAGCGCAGCGAAATCATTGGTAAACACAAACGTCTGCTCATACCGCGGATTTTGTTCACCATTGGCCCGCGTGTTGCCTGGGCAAAGATAGCAGCCAGGGTCATAGCGAGGCCGTTCTTCGGGTGTGGTTTTCTCCTGCCTGCCCTGCCAGGGCCGTTTGGTGCGATGAGGCGAAACCAACACCCATTCCCCCGTCAGCGGATTATAGCGACGGTGGGGATGGTCAGTGGGATTAAATTGCATTCTAAATCCTTCGTTGTGTAAAATCTTATACAGCTTCTTTTAAACTGAGGCGATAGTGAAGGCGCAAGAAAGTTCTCATCCAAAGCGTCATCTCATGATCGGCTCGTACTTCATCTTGAGCATTACTGTATACGTGAATAGTTTCGCGCAAAGGACGCACATAACGTACATAGACACGGTCGTTTCGATACACTGTAAAATAAAAACCCGCGTCCCCAAAACTCAGCCCTGAAGAAGTCAATGTTACGGAACCATCCTGGTGAACTGTTGGCTTCATAATCACGATTGCGTTGCCATTTGGCAGTGGAAAGGTCACTTTCACACATGGGCCAGGGTATTTTGGCACCTGACACACCGAGTATGTTCCTGCATACAAGGTATGACCGGAACCAACCAACTGCCGCACCCAGGCGATATAATGGACACGTTCTGAGGCGGTATCAACCAGTTGTAAAATTTCACTGGTCATTCCCTGGCTGGTATCCAGCCCGGACAAAGGAACGTTTAGCTGCTGTAACCTGCGGCTAAACATAGAGGCCAGTAATCCACCAAATAGGCGAAACAACCCATTCCACTGCGACCAAGCGTCCATTTCATATACTGCGGTATGTTCATAAAAGTGACGTACAGCAGATGATACCTGTTGAACACTAAATCCTTCCCAATCCAGGCGAGAGAAATCAGGCACAATACCAGCGACTCCTGTACGTAACTCCAAACCGTGTGTATGTGCGAAATTCCGAAAAAAATCCGTCCCTATGCGATTAGTATTCCCTATTGGACCGGATAACCAGGGAACAACTGCTAAATCGACCTGTTTTCCTGTAGTACATACCCACTGCTGAGTTACCCAGTCGGTTAGATAACCATTCTTCTCATTGATCCAATACAAGTTTTACTCCCGCGCATTTCTCATTCTACAGTGAGCGGTTCTACTCGTTTCGTCCGTGCTCCCGCAGATGTTTCTGGTGTTCGCGCCACTGCTTGCGATCCACAGGCGCAAACAAGCCCTTGTGCAAAATAGCAGGCTCCAGTTCGCCAGGATAAGGGTCTCGCCCATTCAGCTTGTGCAGCACATAAGCCAGCACCACCCGCACCGTCCCCAGGAACGGCACAACCAGGAACGCACCCAGGATGCCACCAAAGGCCGTGCCAATAATCAACCCGATGATAATCAGCGGCAGCGGAATCGAGACTGCATCGCCCAGGATTTTCGGTGCGACCACATTCCAGATCAACTGCTGCATGACCAGATTCACGCCAATGACCAGCAGCCCAAGCGAAACTAATGATAATTCGGTGAACACCGTTGACCCCTGAAAAACGGGGATAAAGTACAACGGAAACAGCGCAATAATGCCGCCCAGCGTGGGAATGACTGAGATAAAACCGGTAAAAACCGCCAGCCCAAAGGCGCTGGGGATCCCCATAATGGAGAGCTGGAGCCAGGTCAGGATGGCGATAATAAAACCGATGACCACCTCGCCAACGAAGAAGCTGTTCCACACATCAATGATGCGATCCAGCAGCAGGCCATATTCACGATGGCCGCCTTCGGGGATACTACGGATAAACAATTCAAAAGTACGTGGCACTTCCAGCAAAATCAGGAAGGCGAGGAACACCGTCAGGATCAGCTGGATCAACAATTCAAATACGCTGGTCACGGTCGACGTGATCGTGCCTGTGAGCACGGGTGCCAGGTTAGAAATCCCCTGGATAATCTGTGCCAGATTAATCTGAACGCCGGTAGTTGTCTCTGGTGTAGTCGTCGCGCCGGGTAAACTCGGTGTCGTGGTTGTGCTGCCTGCAAATAGGTTTGATGGGAGTTCCTTCGCCAAATCACGCAAAGGGATAATGACCTGATCCAGGTTCACCGCTACGCCCAGGAGCATAATGTTATCGCCCGAAGCCTCATAATCCTGCAACTGCTGGTAGAGGTTGACATAGGCCTGATTAAACGAAACAGCAACATCTTCCAGCACATTGACTGCTGCCGGAGCCAGGACAATGAACGTAACCAGGAGCACGACAAATAACAATATGAACACCACCACCACCGAAAGCGCATAAGGGAAATGCCCTCGCCGTGTCAGCGATCGTGCCAGCGGAAACAGTAAAAACGCCAGCACCAGCGCCATAATTAATGATTGCAACACCGGCTGCAACAGCGTGATGGTGTAAACACCGAGAATAATCAGGGCAACTGTCACCAGGCGACGGGTCCAGACGCCCCACTCCATTTCGGTGTAGCGGTTTGGGGGTGTTTCTTCAGGTTTGCGCATCTCTTCTGAAGTCGCCATTTTCAAGTTCCTACTCATGAACACAGCAGCCCACAGGCGCACCTGTGGGCTGCAAATATGGCTTATTGATAGTGTGGCAGCCAATCACCGTGGGCTTCGATCAGATCATCCACCAGGGACCAGATTTGATCGAGGCTGAGTTCAGCAGCGGTGTGCGGGTCCAGCATCGCCGCATGATAGATGTGTTCGCGCTTGCAGGTCAGCGCGGCTTCCACCGTAAGCGCCTGCACATTGATATTGGTTTGCATCAGCGCGGCCAGATGCGGTGGCAGGGAGCCAATCTTGGTGGGCTGCACGCCGTTTTTGTCGATCAGGCAGGGAACTTCCACACAGCAGCCTTCTGGCAGATTGTCGATCAAGCCACGGTTGGGGACATTGCCATAAATGACACAGGGGTCGCCACTTTCCATGCTGCGGATAATCTGCGACCCATATTCCATACTGCGCTTGACTTCCAGCTTTTCATCGGGATCTTCCATCCGGTCGCGCAACTTCTGCCAGCCCGCGATCTGGTTCTCGCAGCGGGTGATGTACTCATCCAGCGGGATATTAAATGCCTCGATGAGATCAGGCCGGTCACGCTTGATAAACCACGGCACATATTCGCTGAAGTGCTCGCTGGACTCCGTGACGAAATATCCGAGGCGATTGAACATCTCGTAACGCACCAGATTCCAATCCGGCGCGCGCCCGTCATCGTACACTTTGCGAATTTCGGGATAGAGATTCTGCCCATCACGCTCGAATGTCAGGTAAAACGCCATGTGGTTGATGCCTGCGCAGACGTAGTTAATTTCGTCTTCCGGCACACCAATATCGTGGGCGAGCTGATGCGCAGTTCCCTGCACACTGTGACACAGACCCACTGTCTTGATATTGCTGCCGCGATCAATCGCCCAGCAGTTCATCGCCATCGGATTCACATAGTTGAGATGCATTACATCCGGGCAAACCTGCTCCATATCCTGTGTCATTTCCAGAAAGACACGGATGGTCCGCAGGCCGCGCATGATGCCACCAATCCCCAGCGTGTCGGCAATGGTCTGACGCAGGCCGTACTTCTTGGGGATTTCAAAGTCAGTTACTGTCCCCGGCTTGTACCCGGCGATCTGAAACATGCTGATAGCATAGTCTGCGCCTTCCAGCGCCTTACGCCGGTCCGTGGTCGCTTCGATGGTGGGATTCGCGCCGACTGTCTCGGCCACCTTATGGGCCACCACATTCGATGTCTTCAGGCGTTCATCATCAATATCGAAAAGCGTGATCGTGGAATCAGCCAATTCTGAATAACTGAGAATATCCCCCAGTAAATTTTTTGCAAAAACTGTGCTGCCTGCCCCGATGAAGGTTATTTTTGGCATTTTGACCTCTTTGTGGTTTTATTCAGCCCTGTTCAGGCTGCGATCGAAGTATCGTTGCTATTATACCCTGTGCGCTCCGTGTGTCGTCAGTAAATAGTCACCTCTATGGTGCATCAATGGGTTCTTATAGAGGACTTAATACAGCTTGAGTAGTGTCTTAACACCGGCCTGTTATAGTGCTGCTCATAGAGACCTGAGACCTCTGTGTGTAGCTGGCTTTATAGAAAGCGCCGCCCCCATACCCTCGGCGGCGTTTTCGTTTATGTTTGCGGCACAAATTGCGGCGTGCCAGCGAATAACTTGGCGTAAGGTGACGCTCGCAGCTCCTCTACAAAAACCCGGTGCGTCTCTAACATGCTGCGGCGTATATCCGCCAGCGTAATCGGTTTCCACTCCCCTGCTTCCGCCTTCTCCTTTTCACGGCGCAGGTGAGCAATGATGAAACCCGCCGAATTGTGAACATCACTCAGGCTTTCCAGCGCTGCCAGCGCCCCTTCAACCTGTTCTGCACCATACTCCTCTACCAGCGCCTTTGTTCGCCCTCTTGTCAGCGAATGCGCTGAGTCGCGCTCATACACCACTCGATAAAGCCTTTCGGCTGCACCCTCCGTCTGAGGTGCGTTTGTTGTGCTTGACGGCGATAACTGCGACGATTTTTCGAGCTTGCGCGCTTTCTTCAGCGACTGCCACCATTGTTTACAACTTTTGACATCCTGCCAGATTTGCGCAGGGATAACCCGCCAGTGTTTTTCACCACAACGGCGGCAGCAGCCAGGTTCTTCACTGCGAACATGCCAGTTCAGGCATTGATCGCATAACCAGAAGTGCTTTTCAGCTTCCAGCTCGGCTGGCTCTGGGGCGAGTGACGGTGTTGGGGTTGAAATCTGATCAGGCTGAACATCATTATTGTGAATATTTTCACATTCGATTACGCCTGGGCCTTGATTATCCTGGGCAATCGCGTCGCAGCAAACCTCTGTCTGCGGCCATTTTTCGATCATCTGTTCTACAGTATAGAAGTTCCAGCACTGATATTTCAGCACCAATCGCTTTTTCTGATGCAGCAGCCGCATCGCGACCGACCGAATCGCTGGATAACGCTTTCCATCTCCGGTTTCGAGAAATGTGCCTAACTCTGACC